>JBPOJO010000356.1:0-2259 GCA_052033485.1 Bacteroidota bacterium
ATGATAAATTCTGAGTAAAATGTAAAAAAAAAAAATCTGAAAAAGCAGTGCTGGGAAGCAAGCAGCTTCTTTGTTTGAAGCGAAACTGCACACTTAAAAAAAATAATACTCTGGCAGCACCACCTTGCAAAATTACAGTTTTTTTTTATTTTTTTTAAAAAAAATGTATTTTTGCTTTTGTAAATATTTTTTTAATTATTTTTTATTACCTTGCGAGCTAAAAGCACAATGGTTCCATTGGAAATTCTGCGTAATTTAGCGCAATTTTATTTTTGATTATTTTTTTGAAAAATTGATATGTTTAAAAGACTGAAAGGATTTATAACAGTAAAGACCATTCGAGGGCAGATAGCACTCGGTTTTATTGGCTTTACGTTTTTTTTCGCCTTGCTTTTCGTCAGTCTTGAAATTTATTTTCATTACTCGTTTGTTAGGCGTTACGAATACATGATTCGCAACACGGTGCCGTCGCGCTATTTTTGTAGTGTCGCTGAAAATTGCGTCAGCAAGTCTATGATTTTTTTGGACAATTTTTTAATCACGCAATCGCCATATTATAAGGTAGAGCGAAAACAAATTTGGGAACAAACTTACAAATCGGCACTTGATTCTCTCATTATCTATACCCGAGATTGGCAGGACAACGTGGCTTCTTCTTTGATTTACGACATTCGAATCAAAGGGAATCGCCTAAAAGCAGAGCAGGATAGGATTGAAGAACAAAATATTGAACTGGCAATCGCCACAGAAGAAGAAGCAGGAAGAATTGATTATTACAAAAAAACTAAAAAAGAACAAATTGAAAAACTTAATTTATTGGTGGAAGACATCAATTCTGTTTTGGATTTGTTGATAAATTTACAACAAGAAGAAATTAATCGCATAGAAAGTCAGATTCGTTACGATGAACAAAATTTGCTATATTATATTTCTCCCTTTGCCTTGATTGTCATTTTGGTAAGTGGTTATTGGCTTGCTTTTAGCATTACGGTATCCATTTTAAAGCGATTAAAGCTGATTAGAGAGACGGCGATTGTGCTTGAAAAAGGAAATTTGCCCGACAAATTACCTACTGCTCTCGACGAGACACGTGTCATTTGTGAGCAGCTAAATTCCTTGATGCAACAACTTCGTACCATGCAGGAATTTGCGGTTGAAGTCGGCATTGGGCATCTCGACACGCCTTTTAAGGCGTTTAATGGGACGGGAGAAGTTGGAAAAGCTTTTTTGCAGATGCAAGAAAGCTTAAAAAATTTAGCAGAAAAAGACAAGAAAACGAATTGGGTTGTGTTGGGTATCACACGATTTGTTGAAATCGTGCGAGGAAAAGGTGAAAACTTACGTTCACTTTCCGAGATTTTTGTTGTGGAGTTAGTGCGTTACATCGGTGCTGTGCAAGCGGGTATTTACATCGCAGAAAAAGATGCTGAAGATAAAACAATGCTCCATTTAACCGCTTTTTTCGCTTATGACTTACTCAAACAAAAGCAGTGCACAATCGAGGTAGGTGAGGGTTTAGTCGGAGAAACATTCCAAGAAAAAAGAATTATTCACCTTAAATCAATTCCCGCCAATTACCTTTCCGTCGTATCGGGTTTAGGTGGTGCTGAACCGAATCGCATTATTTTGATTCCGATGCAAACAAGCGAAGCGGTAGTTGGCGTGATTGAAATCGCATCATTTCAAGATTTTGAGGAGCATCACGTCGAATTTTTGGCAAAAATTGCAGAAAATTTTGCCACCGAAGTATTAGCCGTTCAAAATGCTACGAGAAATAAAAATCTACTGATTGAAGCGCAAAGAAACGCCGAGCAGTTGCGTACACAGGAAGAAGAAATGCGTCAAAATGTGGAAGAATTACAGGCTACACAGGAAGAAATGATTCGAAAAGAAGCTGAAATTAGTAGAATCTTGCAAGAATCTCAAGCGCGCGAGTCGGTTATGAAAAAATACACTCAAAACTATCAGGAAGTAAAAGCTCAACTTGAATTTAAAACTAAAGAAAACGAAGCTTTGTGGGTAGAACTTGAAAATCTGAAAATGAAACAGTAGGTTTACGAAAGAAAACTTTATGTTTTTTTTAATGGAAATTTGTTTACAGAAAAAAAAATCGTACCTTGCGAATGTTTTGTAAAAAAAAGCCTCATTTTTTATGGCTCCTTTTTGGGATAAAGACAAAACAATAGTATTTTTTAGAGGTATTTTTTTAGAGTTAGGGTAAAATTATCTAAACTAAATTGAATAGTAAAATGCTTGCTA
>JBPOJO010000681.1:0-11674 GCA_052033485.1 Bacteroidota bacterium
AAAAGCCTTTGCCCTAAAATCCACTTGCAAGTTACTAAGCAAAACCGCCAAACATTTCTCCAATTTTTTTTTCAAAAAAAATACCCCCGAAAAAAATACCGTTTCGGGGGTTTTTCACTTAAAAAAAAACTACTTTTTAGTCAATCGTAACTTTGCCGCCGCCGTAATACGAATGATATTCGCCGTTGTACATAGCATCTGCCGAAACAGGTCCGAGTTTGTACGTCCCTTTCGATACGGCGCGCACCACATAATAAAACGCCTGTGGTTTCGTCGTCGCCGTTACAAACATATTAATTCGGTCGTCCCGAAAATCTATGTGCTCCGGTCGAACAGCATCGCGAACCCATGAAAATGAACGGTCGCCGTTCAATCGCGGATTCTCAATCTCCAAGCCCGCAGGCAACATATCCGTAATGACCACATTCGGAACATTGCTGCTGTTCGTCGACTGTAACCAAACCCTGACAACAATCAAATCATTGTGCTTGAAATTCGGCGAACGCAACATATTCCCGTGACGGTCAAAAAATTCGCGGCGAACTTTGATAAATTTGTCCTCCTCTTTGTATGCCCCCGTAGCACTCACGCCCGAAGCCTCCCAAAAATAATACAAACTGCCGCTGCCTTCCGTTTTGATTTTCAGGTTTTGAAAGTTTTTGTTTTTCAACACAAGCGTTTCGCCGGTGAAATTGCCCAATACGCCCTCCGCCGAACTGACCGTTGCCGTTGAGGTCGAAGCCGCCGCTTTTTTGGCTAATTTGCCCAAAGCAAGAAGCGAAAAAGCATTTTCCTGCGTATTCACATACGCCATGCCGCGCAAATCGTCCGCAATTTGTTTTGCCAAAATGCCGATTTGAGGATTGCCCTCATCGCTGTCAATCAAAGCATTTAAAGCAATCGCTTTGTCCCGCAAAGGCGAGTAAAAACTGCCGTCAAAAGCATAATCGGAACGCTCGCCGCCAAAACCGGTCGGTAAAATCGAAGCACAGCCTTTGTTGTCGCCGAGAATTTTATAGCTCATTGCCAAAAGGTATTGACTGTCTTTGCTCAAAACAGAAAGATTAGCCTTATAATAGTTCATCGTCGAAACGTCTTGTTTGCCCGCAAGTGCCAAAACATACAAGCCGTAAATCACCTCACGAGGAGCAATTTTTCTTACCAAACGGCGATTGTCCCCCGCAAAGTAAAAATATTCTTCCGTTCTTTTTTCGCTGTTTTTATTTTTAATAAAATCAAAAAGACGGTCTAAAAATGCCCTGTCCGTATCAAATCCGGCTTTTTTTGCCTCCAAAAGAAAATGCGCTGCATAAACACTACCCCACCAACTTTCGTATTCTCCCCCTTGCCAATAGCTCAAACCGCCGCTGTAAAGTTGCATCGTTTGCAATTTTGCGACCGCTTCACGAACATTCCAATTCGGGTCAAATTCTCCTTTTCCTGCTGTTTCATTGCCCAAAACTTTGCTGATGTCCGCCAAATACAGTTGCGGAAAGGCAGTCGAAACGGTTTGCTCCACGCAGCCGTAAGGATAAGCAATGAGGTACGAAAGATTTTTTGAAAAGCGAATCAAAGGCGACCGGCTGATAATCAACTTGCCTTTTGACGTTCCGGGCAAGAATCCTGCGGTCGAAAAGGCAATATTCGCCTCTTTTCCGCCTTCCAAATCGCCCGATGTGCTTTCTTTTATCAATCCGGCAGAGGGACGAACGGTGATTTCGGTGTCCGAGGTGAAAGTTTAGCCAAGCCCGTTGACTTTGATATTGATAAAAGTTTCGCCGATTTTAGGCTTTGCCGCCACATTAAAAAGCACTTGTTTTTCCGTATTTGCCGGAATCGACACCGTTATCGTGTTCGAGCCGCTGATGCTAAGAATGTCGCCGGTTTCTAATTTTACCGATACTTCTGCCGCACTTGTTGTCGTATTCGTAACGGTTACGGGCACTGCGGCAATGTCTTCGGGCGACAAAAATCGCGGAATGCCCGCGCTGACCACAATCGGGTCGGCAATTTTAAATTTCGCCTCAGCCGAACCAAAAGCATTGTCTTTCACGGCAACCGCCATAATGCGCGCTTCGCCCGAAAAAACGGGTATAGGCACGGTGAATTTTGCCGCTCCCGTGTTGTCAGTTTTTATCGTTCCGCTCCAAACGGCAAAAGGCTTCACGCGGCGATTAGAGAGCGGATTGCTGCGCCCGTTGAGGTCATATCCGTCCGCGCCGTAGCGTCCGCGCACTGCGATTTCGGGTAAAAGGCGTTTGTAAATGTCAAAACCGGCAACTTCCAAAGCGCGCTTTTGATAAAAAAATCCGTGCGGGTCGGGTGTTTGCTGATTTTTGATTTGCATAATTCCCTCATCAACAACAGCAACCGTCAATTCTGCATTGGGTTTGTTGGTTTTGAAAGAAATTTCTTGTTTGGTATTGGAGCGCGATTTTTCAACCACTTTGATATCAATGTTGATGCGCGAATCGCTGCTTTCCACTTTTGCATTCTCGTAGCCGTGCGCCACCGTGAGCGGAATCATGTTGCTGCTTTCCATCGGTCGAATCAAGGTTGCGCTGACGTAAATATTGGGTAAATGCTCTTCTTTTATCGGGATTTCCAAAGCCGCTGAACGCTCGGTTGTATTGACAAAATAATAATCATACACTTTGTCGCGCTCTACCGTAACCAACATTCTGCCCTTAAACGGCGTATTGAAAAGGATTTTTGCCTTGTCGCCGGGGCGATAAACATCTTTGTCAAACACAATTTTTACTTCGCCCTCTTTGTCAACCTGAAAAGACGATGCCGTCGCATTTCCCCAAGCATAAGCGTAAAAAGACGAGGACGCATACGCCGTAACCGTGTTTTGGTCGTTGTAATCTTCCGGACTGTCGGGTTCATACACTCGTACCTCATAATAGCCGGAACGCACGGGCACGAAATTGACGGAAGTGCCCGTGCCGGTAACGGTCAAGACTTGGTCGCGTTCCACAAATTCCCTTTCACGCGAAATGTAGCGGTAATCACCGTAATTTTGTTCCAAAACAGTTTCCCATTCTTTTCGAATGATGACCACTCTTGCTTTTGTGGTTACAATGGCTTTTCCGTCTTTATTGACGGCAACAAGCGGAAAAGAAAGGCTGCTGCCTGTCGCAAACCAATAGCCGTCTAAGTGCCGGATACCGAAAAATTGTTCGCGCGTATAGACATCAAAATAACTTGTTTTTCCGACGGGGCGACCTGTTTCGTCAAAAACAATCGACCAAACGGTTCCTTCGATTGCGCCTAAACCTGCGTATTGCGGCGGAAAATCAAAAGACGCAGAAAATTCACCGTTTTCGTCGGTAGTTCCCTCATTAACAGCATTATCCAAATAGACTTCTTTGTTGTAGCGCATGGAAAAATCATAAGCGGCAAGGGTTTTATTTTTTCTGTCGGGAGAAAAAACCGCCGTGCGCAAAACTAATTCCGTTTCATATTTTCTGTTAGCCGCCGGCGGACCGAAAAGGTTTAAGGCTTGCCCCTTAACAATCATGGCATCGTTGCCGCTGTAAACCTCTTTGCTCATGCTCGCACTGACTTTGATTCGCTGCGGCATAAAATCTTCGACGTTGACGTTTTTTGTAGAAAGTACATACCCGTTTGCGGTGCTGATTTGCGCTGTGTACGCGCCTGTAACGGCATTTTCGGGCAGTTGAATGTCAGTTTCGTAAGTTCCCTGCTCGTTTGCCGTTCCTTTTTTGGTGATAAAAATTTTACCGTTCGGCAAAAGAATATCAAATTTAACGGGCAAATTCGCGACGGGATTCCAACGGTCATTTCTCAAAACGGTTTTAAAATACATTTTTTCGCCGGGGCGATACAGTTCTCTTTGACCGTAAATAAAGGCTTGATAGCCCGCCTGATTGCTTTGCAAACCGCCCACGTCATAACGGTCGGTTGAGACGCTGTTTGCACGAAGGTACATGAATGAAAATTCCTTGTTGAGTCGCGCGGAAATCATGTCCACGCCCATTTTTTTGGTCAAATCATCTAATTTGAAAATCGCTACACCGTCTTGATTCGTTTTCATTTTCGCAACTTCTTGGTTACTTTGCGAAACAAGCGCGATTTCTGTATCGGCAAGCGGCTGCGTATTGCGAATAGAATTGGCAAAAACAAGCATCTCATCTTTTGTGCGCCTTGCCGTCAAACCAATATCGGAAACGGAAACGATTTGCCCGTCGCGTACCCAACGGTCGTTATTGGAGCGCACCATGACCAAATAAACACCTTCAAACGGCATTTTATCTTCCGCTTGAATGTTTGCCATGTTGACAAGAAATTGGTCTCCGTTTTTCTGTAATTCATTGATTTTAAAAACTTTATCATAAATGACATCGCCGAAGTTCGCGGGATTTCCTTCATAAAAATAACCGTAATCACTTTCGGCATCGTCGAGATAATATTGAATTTGTCTGATGTAGTGCAAAAGATTATTTTGATACACTTTATAGACTTGCAAATTGATTTCGTCCATGCCGTAGATTCGCACGCCGAGATTTTTTTCGCCCAAAGAAGTCAAATAAATCCCCGAGGCATCGCTGAAGCTGATTTTCGGCGTTACGCGCCCGAAAGCAAGGTAATGATTGTAGCTGTCCAAAAGCGGTTTTCCGAAAACGCCTTTGAGATTTTTGTCAATCGTCAAAGTATAATTTTCGCCCTCATAAAAATTGCCTTTCACCAAAAATCCGAAATCGGTCAGTTCGACAGAAAAAGCGACTTTCGGGCTGATACTGACAAGTTTTTCAATTTCTTTTTCTGAACTGATGACGGCTTGATTCGTATAGACGCGAATGTAAGTTTCTGTCGTCATTCGGTCGGTTACGGCTTGCAAAATTTGGAATTGGTCGGTAGCGGGAATTTCGGTATCAAAAACTGCTTTTTCGCCCTTGTGATTACCGGCGGTCGACAAACCCGATTCGAGGGTAATTTGCAATGCTTTTCGGCTGATTTGACTTGCTTCGCGGTCGGGAAGGGCGACTTTGATATTTTTTCCTTCGCTCACGGAAAGCACCTGAAAAGTAATATCCGAGCCGTCAAGTTTGAGTTTAAGCAACTTTGCAACCTCCTCAGGTTTCACGGGATAGTTGAAAGTGAGGTTCAAATTGACCTGCGGCGTTCCTGTTTGCGACGATGCCCACAACATATCCGTATTTACGAGGGAAAGGTAGGGCGTATTGAACGAGAATGACTTGTTTTCGTCGAGTACCGTCGCGGCTAATTCGGTGCTTTGCAACAAAGCCGGCGTGAGTTCGGCTTTGAAATCCGTAGAGGGCAAAAAGCCTTTTTCGGGCGAAAAAATAAGCGTGTTCGGACTTGTAAATTTGAATTTGCCCGGCACTGCGGGTGAAATCTTAATGAACTCTGTATCAAGCCATTGCTCAAGCTGTTCGGGTTTTGCAATGTCTTTGTTGAAAGTAAAAATTAAGTTTTGTTGTTGATGAATTTCTTTTTGAAAGTTAGTGCTTTTTACCGAAAGTTTATCACTTACGGAGCACGCCCAAAAAATGAGCAAGAGGAGGCATAAGCCTGCCGAATGATACAATGTTTTTTTGAAACTCATTGTGCAATAGTTTATTTCAACGTAAATGTAAGAAAAAATTAAAATCAAAAGAAATTCTGAAAAGTTAAAAATTAAAATTAATTTCTTTTTTGCACCCCAAAAATGTTGCCGGCATACCGAACGCACTTGCCGCCGTTTTTTTTGTTTCGCTTGCCGGCAAAAACTCACAGCCGAAAAGGTTTTTTGGTGCATGACGAGGGCGAAAAAAACCGCTCAAAAAAAATAATTTTTCGATTTTTTTTGTTTTTCTTTGAAATGTCTTTTATTTTTCGCAAAATTGCCGTTCGAATATTGACCTTAGCCACGATTGAAAATGCAAAACGACGCTCAAAATCAGTACAGAAAAAATTTTGACAACAAATTTACCGGCACAAACGGTGAACTGCTCAAGTTCGCCTTAGGATTTATTGCTGTTATTGCCGTTATTTTCGGCGTGTATGCCTTCTCGGGTGATTCGTCTGCGGAAGAAAGGGCTGTCAGCGACAAAATGATTATTGCCGAGCTGAAAAAGAAAAATGACGAGTACGCTTTGAAAGTCGAAGATGCGCAGAAATCGCAGAAAAAATTGGAAGATAATCTTGCCGAACTTAAAGAAACCCTTGCCAAACGCGAAGCCCAAATCGAAACGAAGGGGGTACAAATTGATTCAAAAGAAGGCAATATCGAAAATTTGAGAAAACAACTGCTCGAATTGAAAGACGACAAACACAAACTCCACGAAATTATTTCGGCACGCGATAAAGAAATTCAAGTCTTAAATGACCGTTTGAAAGAACAAAATGAAATATTGAAATCAACACAAGAACAAATCAAACAAACTACCGGCTTGCAAAAAGACAAGGAAAATGACCTCCGAAATTTGCAATCCGAAAATAAGCTTTTGACAGAAAAAAACAACACCGTTCAGGCGGACAACAAGGATTTACAAACGCAAGTCAATCAACTGCTTGCGCAACTTTCTGACGCAAAAACACAACTTAATCAGGCAAAAATTGACCTGAACGACAGCAAAACGGAGTTAAAAATTCTGAAAGAAATTAAACCCGAAAATGCACAAGCAAAATCGGAAGAAGAAAGCGGCAGCAACGCACTGAAAATTGTTGCGATAGTTTCCGTGATTGCAATGTTCATTGTTTTTGTGATTTATATGCTGCAAAATTGATTTTTTGCTTATTTTCGTTTATGTTTTCTGCGACTTTTGCATTAATTCCCCAAAAATATGCTTGCTTTTTGGCATGAAGGACATTTTCAGGCGGGTACGGACGAGGCAGGACGCGGTTGTTTGTCGGGTCCGGTTGTGGCGGCTGCCGTGATTTTGCCGCCGGACTATCACAATGAGCGGATAAATGATTCAAAAAAAATTAAGGAAAAATTGCGCATCGAACTCCGTGAAGAAATTCAAAATGCCGCCCTTACTTTTTCAATCGGAATTTGTTCGCCCGAAGAAATTGACGAAATCAATATTTTACAAGCCTCCGTCAAAGCCATGCACCGCGCACTTGCCGGTTTGACCATCACGCCGGATATTCTCCTTGTCGACGGAAATTATTTTAAAAATTATGAAAATGTCCCTCACCGCTGCGTTATCGGCGGCGATGCGCGGTTTTTGCCGATTGCCGCAGCCTCCATTCTTGCTAAAACGGAGCGCGATTTTTTAATGAAAAAATATGCCGAAGAATATCCTCAATACGCTTGGGAAAAAAATTGCGGCTACCCGACAAAAGCGCATCGCGAAGCCATAAAAAAATACGGAATTACGCCGCTGCACCGCAAAAGTTTTCGATTATTGCCTTTGCAGGAAAATTTATTTTGACCTGTACCGCAAGCATCTCGCGATGCACTCGGTTAAAAAGTTACTTTTTTTTGCGATGCCGTCGGAAAATTGTATTTTTGCAAAAAAAAACATGACGACAGAACAACTTTCCGCTTTAATTTCGGGAGCAGACCTAAAAACGGCTGTCAGCCTTGTCAGCCGACATTTTGAGGGGAAAATCGTCTTTTCGACAAGTTTCGGCTTAGAAGACCAAGTTATCACCGATGCGATTTTTTCTCAAAAAATTGACAATATTGAAATTTTTACTTTGGATACGGGGCGACTTTTTCCCGAAACTTATTCGGTTTGGTCGCGAACCTGCGATTATTATGACTTAAAAATTAAATCTTACTATCCTGATAATCAAACGCTTGAATATTTTGTTCAGCAAAACGGCATCAATTCTTTTTATCAAAACACAGACTTGCGTAAAGAATGTTGCAGAATTCGAAAAGTTGAACCCCTCAAACGCGCACTGCAAGGAGCAAAAATGTGGATAACGGGTTTGCGTGCGGAGCAATCACTCGACAGACAAAATGCGGCAATTTTTGAATACGATGCGCAATATGATTTGATAAAATTCAATCCGCTTTTGTTTTTCAGTTTTGAAGACACCAAAAAATACCTTGCCGAAAACTTTGTACCCTATAATAAGCTGCACGACAGCGGTTTTGTCAGCATCGGTTGCGCCCCATGTACGCGCGCAATACGCGAAGGAGAGGATTTTCGCGCAGGCAGATGGTGGTGGGAAGACAAAGAGAAAAAAGAATGTGGTTTGCACACAAAAAATCCGTCGTAAGTTTTGCGCAAATTTTTAACACGCTTATTGTTTTTGAAATAAGCGTGTTAAAAAATTTGCAATCCTAAAAAAACTATATACCTTTGCCGAAAAAAATCCGTGAGACTTTCTGCTTTCACCGTTTCCGTACTCTTTTTTGTCGCAGCTTTCATCGGTTTAGCCCTGCTGCCCTTTTTGCAAACAGACTTGTTGCCCAAAGAAACGCAAGCAAGTTTGCAAATTTCCTACCACTATCCGAGTGCCGCGCCCGAAACAGTCGAACAAAATGCGACCGCGCCGCTCGAAAATATCCTGTCACAAATTTCAGGCGTTCAAAAAATAAGCTCCGTTTCGTCTTACGGAAAGGGAAATATTGTGCTGCATTTTGCCAAAACGGAAGATTTGGCGTTCAAAAAGTTTGAAACAGCGTCGCTTATTCGCAACATCTATAAAAAATTGCCGCCCGTTTTGAGCTATCCCGAAATTACGCAGGGGACGAAAAACGCAATGACCGAACCCGCTTTGCTCCTGTACAGTTTGAGCGCGAAAGGAGATGCCTCGCACATTCGCGAAACTGCCGAAAAACGCTTTATTCCCCAAATCGCAGGCACGGAAGGCGTTTATGAGGTGAAAATGAATGATAATTTTCGGAAAAGAGTGCAAATCCGATACGATGAAGAAAAACTCGCCGCGCATAAAATTTCGCCCGCAAAAATTGAACAAATCTTGCGCGAAGCCAATTCGGAACTGCATTTCGGAAAAATTTTAGACGGCGAAAACAGTTGGTATTTTTTGCGCACCGAAAAAAATATTTTTGATATTTCTGTTTTAGAAAATTTGATTATTCCCCTTGAAAATCAGGGCTTTATACGATTGAAAGATGTCGCAAAAATCAGCCATGAAGCCGAAAAATCGCGACACCTTTACCGCATCAACGGGCTGAATACGCTCTCAATGGGAATTTTTGCGAGAAAAGAAGCGAATAAAATCCGCTTGGCAAAAAGCATCAGAGCGAAAGTTGCGGAAATTTCGGCAAGTTTGCCCCCCGAATTTAACGTTCTGCTCGAGCACGATGAAAGTGAGGTTTTGGAAAAGGAATTGCGCAAAAACTACGAGCGCGCCGGTTTTTCGATGCTGATTTTGATGCTTTTTATTTTTCTGAGCAATCGCGATTGGAAATATTTATTGGTGCTTTTTACAGGCATTTTTATCAATATTTCGCTGACAAGCATTTTGATTTATGTTCTCAAAATCAATATTCATTTGTATTCTCTTGCGGGTTTGGCGGTTTCATTCGGAATGATTATAGACAATGCGATTGTGATGCTCGAACATCTTCACGAAAGAGGCAATAAAAACATATTTTTGGCACTGCTCGGAGCTTCTCTCACGACGATTGCGGCTTTACTTTTAGTCTATTTTTTGCCCGAAGAGGAGCAAAAAAATTTGCTCGACTTTGCTAAAATCGTTACCGTAAATTTAGCTGTTTCGCTATTGACAGCCTTGTTTTTTACGCCTGCTTTTTATGAATTGCTCTACGGAAAAATTGAAAAAAATAGCGACAAACGAGCTTACGGAGAAAAAAAACGCTTTTTAATATGGCTTCATCGCTACGAAAAGGTGTTGTTTTTTCTCCTCCGATTTCGCAAAACTTTTTTTACCGCGCTTATTTTGGCTTTCGGCTTGCCTTTTTTTATGCTTCCTTCAAAAATCGAAAATCTTGCGTGGTACAATGCCGTTTTTGACAATGAAAATTTCAAAGAAAATATTCGCCCCTACCTTGATAAATTTTTGGGGGGCGGTTTGCGACCTTTTGTGCGCAATGTTTTTGAAAAAAATAATTATCGAAGTCCGGAAAGAACCAAACTTTTTGTTTCGATGGAAATGTCTTTCGGCACGACACTCGAACAAATGGACTTTGCGGTGAAAGACTTGGAGGTTTTTTTAAGTCAAATTGAAGGAATTGAGCAGTTTTCCGTGCAAATACAAGCGCGTTACGCGATGATGAGCATTTCTTTTTTGCCTGAGTTTGAAAAATCTTCTTTGCCTTTTCAGCTCAAAAGCCGATTGACTTCGCGCGCACTTGATTGGGAAGGAATCGGTTGGAATATTTGGGGTGTCGGGCAAGGTTATCACAACAGTATAGACGAAAACAGTGCGAGTTTTCGGGTCGAAATGCGCGGATTTCAGTATTTGCAGTTGGAAAAATTTGCCGAAACAGCCGCAGAAAAGCTGAAGGCGCATAAAAGGATTCAAAAGGTGAATACGAATGAAAGAATGAGTTTTGACGAAAAAGGCGGCAAAGAATTGGTTTTGAGACTGCATGAGGAGGCGAAAATGAGCGAAGGAATTAATTTGAATGATATTTTCGGAGCGGTCAAAAAACAAAGTTTTGCCGCACAAGCCGATTTTTATCTGCCTTTTGGGAGCGAAGTTTTGCCGGTGTATTGGCAAAATGAAAATGCCGAAAAGTTCAATCGCTATGAACTCATGCACGCGCCCCTGCGCACGGCTGCTGAAAGGCGGTTTCTCGCTTCGCAAATAGCCGACATAAAACTCGAGACTACGGCTGCGTCGCTTCACAAAGAAAACCGAAAGTATATACGAATATTGGGTTTTGAATACATGGGCAGTTATAATTTCGGGCGAAAATATTTGGAAAAGGTCATCGGAGAAATGCGCGCATTATTGCCGGTCGGCTATGAAATAAAGGCGCAGGATTGGTCATTTGACACGGAAAAGGCGAAAAAACAGTACGCACTTTTGTTGGTTTTGGCGGCGGCGATTTTCGTGATATGTGCGATTATTTTTGAGAGTTTTGTTTTGCCCTTGGTAACGGTGAGCATTATTCCGATGTCTTTTATCGGTCTTTTTGCAAGTTTTACCCTGTTTGATTTTTATTTTGACCAAGGCGGTTATGCGGCGTTTGTGCTTTTGGGCGGTTTGTCTGTGAATGCGGCAATTTTCATCTTGCATGATTTTGCGTTTTCGACGCATCTTCGCACCCATCATCGCCGCTTGACGGCAGCCACTTTGCAAAAATTTAAGCCGGTGATGCTCACTATTTTATCAACGGCAGTCGGCTTGATTCCGTTTTTGGCAACGGGTCAGGAGGAGGTTTTTTGGTTTTCGCTTGCCTGCGGCACGGTCGGCGGCTTACTTTTTTCGCTCATCGGCGTTTTTTTTGCCATGCAATTGATGTTGTGTAGGAAAAAATAGGGGGGAGTAATTTCCTTTCGACGGATAATTCGCAGTGAAAAGAAGGGCAAATTCCGATTCGCCTGCACGATTTTGGAAAATCGTACTGCAAAAAAAGTACGAAATTATGAGACGAAAGGGAGTAAGTTTCGTGCTGTACATTTTCTCTTGTTTTGCTTAATTTTAACAAGAGCAAAAATGCTTTAATATTTTAAAAATAAATCATTTACAAGTGTTAAATAAGTATAAAACCAAAAAATTACTGAAGAAAAATTTGCTTTACCTTTACCTT
>JBPOJO010000146.1:0-1639 GCA_052033485.1 Bacteroidota bacterium
AGGAACTTGAATATTGACATCAAAATCGCCAATTACGGTACCTGCCTGCTGCGGGTTGATAAATGATTTTACGTAGAGAGGAATTTTTTTATTTGCCAAAGGTTTAATCGTTTTGGGGTGAATGACACTCGCACCAAAATAGGTCATTTCCGCAGCATCTTTGTAAGGTATTTTATCAAAAAGTTCTGCTGAGGCTATTCTTTTGGGGTCTGCATTGAGAATACCTGGCACATCTTTCCAAATCGTGAGCGAATCTGCATCTAAGCAGTTGGCAAAAACAGCAGCACTAAAATCCGAGCCTTCGCGCCCCAAAGTGGTCGTTTTGCGTCCCATCGCTCCACCAATAAATCCCTGCGTGAGAATAAAATACTCATTCATAAGAGGTTTTAGCTCTGCTTTAACCAACTTTCCAGACCATTCCCATTGAATTTTCCCCTCGCGCCACGTGTTATCCGTTTGTATGTACTCACGCGCATCTACCCACAGGCAATTAAGAGGCATTGTTCTTAAAAATTCAGCGACAATTTGCGAAGAAATAATTTCTCCCCAAGCAACGATTTGGTCATAAAATTTATCGTATGGAAACTCTTTGCGGGTCAAGCACTGTGAAAGTTCATAGAAAGACTTGTCTAAAATGCGATAAATCTCGTCCTTTGGGTTTTCAAATAGCTGTTTTACAATGTCTAAATGAAATTTTTGCAACAAAGCTGATTCTTTCTCAATGGTATCATTTTCTTTGTAAAAAGCTGCATGCGCTAAGCGTTCTAAAGCATTGGTCGTTTTGCCCATAGCAGAGACCACAACCAAAAGCTGATGTTTTTCAACAAGATGCAGTCTTATAATAGAGGCAACATTTCGTACAGCAGCCGCAGAACTTACGGACGCACCACCAAATTTGAAAACGAGTGTCATGCAAAAAAAGTTTAGGTGAAACTTGCTCGCAAAGATAGTGGGCAGAAGCAAATTTGCAAACTTTTGTAAAAAAAAGCTCAAAAAATTGTAGTTAGAAATAACAAAACTAAGTTTGTTTCTCTATTTATTTCTTTTTCCAAACGGGCACATTGCTGCATGCTTCTCCATAAAACAACAGCTTTGCATATTCCTGCAAACGCTCGCACGCTCGCGCGTATGCATATAGAGGCACATTTATTCGCCCACATCCTTTTATGACCACGCGTTTTTCTGCGTAGATAGAAAAGTCAAACTTCTCTATTTTTTCTTCCCAAATAAAATTCTCCAGCTCTGCTAAAGTGCCCACTATTGTCTTTTTCGAAACGGCGGTTAAGTGGCTGAGCACTTGCAAGAATGCCCAATTGGGCACAATGGCATCACAAGAACAAGCAATCGCGACAAATTTATTGTGATACTTATCCCACTCTTGTTGCGCCAAAAATTCTTTCAAATCCTTTTCCCTTAAAATTAAACCTTGATAAAGAGCGGGTGCTATATCAAAAAAAACTCTTTCTCCATGCGGATACAGGTCTTCTAAATCAAAAGTCAGAATGGAGCTCTCTTTTACGCGATTTGTTAAATCATTCATCATATTTTATTGAAACGGTTTAGTTATCTTGCAAAACATTGTACCGCAAGCATCTTCTTTGCGCCAAAAAATCCAAAAATTGCAAGCAAAATGCTTGTG
>JBPOJO010000351.1:0-9074 GCA_052033485.1 Bacteroidota bacterium
AGCGGAGTAATTTTGACAGAAATTGCAGAAAAAACGTTGTTAAAGCTCCGTTAAAAATTAGCAAAAAGGGTGTCGAAGAATTATGTTTGGTTTTAATTTTTCAAAAATGACTTTTCGGACAGCCTCTACACTCCGGCTAAACAGTTACCATTTTTTATTCTTTTCCCTCTCTTCGGCTAATTTCTTTTTCAAAAGTAAAAAATACCGTTTTTCGGGATAAAATAAAGTTCTTGTTTCCGAAGGCAGCCATTCATTGAGCAAAACATAGCTTTTTTGGCTCGCCTTGTCATAACGCAAAGCGGGAAGCGACTTTATTTGCGGAAATTCTTCCGCCTCCAAACGAAATCTTTCCGCATCTCCCGTGTAAACTTTCCACGACAAGTAGGTGTCCCAAAAACCAAAATAATTTCCGACAGGCGCGAAGAGTGCAAAAAAAGCAAGTATGAAAGGGATAAAATAGCTGAATTTTCCTGCCAAAATTTGTTTTTCTTGCTCGCATTCTTCTTGCTCAAAAAAGTACGCAAACAGCACCGTGAGGGCAATTAACACGTTCCATGGCACAACTACCCGATTCCAAGATGCCGCAAAAAGGGTCAGAATAATACAAAAATGCAAAAAAAGGGCTGAATAAAGACTTGTTTTGGATATTTTTGAAAATATATTGAGCAGCGAAATACCGAGCAAAACTTCCCAAACAGGAATTATCCACAATATTTCGATAAAAAAATTTGTAAAAAAATTATTAAAAAATGTTTCATTGATGCGTAAAAAAACATTTTTCATGCCCGAAAGATACCATTCGTTGAATTTGAAAATGCCGCCCCAAAAATAACACGCCCCCGCCAAAATGCGCAGAGAAAGTCGCAAAATTGCGGTGCCGGGTGAAAAAACAAGCAGAAAAAATACCCAAGTGTAGAAGTAATAATAAGGTTGCAAACGCAAAACATCTTCGGCTATCAGCAACAAAAAGGATATAAAATAGCTCCCGAATGCCACTTTTTGAGCCTCTTTGCGCCAACAGGCTGCCGCAAGCGACAAAATGATGTTCAGTATAAAAAAATACCGAAGCCAATCCGGTAATGTAAAATCCGCAGTGCCGGCGGGAAGCATCGGAAAAAGTCGGTTTTTATCGGCAAACCACAATTCAAAATTAAAAACGAAGTGAAAAAGCCAAATAAACAACAATGCGCCGAGTAGATTTCGGCGTTCGGAGAAAAAAAATGTTAAAAAATTGTTTCTGTTTGCCGCCATGTTGTTATATTTGAGGAATTTAGACAAGAACCCCGCCGTCGTTTGTAGGTACACAAACAACGGCGGTCAGATTTATTTTCACAAATAAATTTGAACAAATACTTATTGAATTTGCTGTTGTTGCTTTTGAATCTTCACGACATGCTCCTCCAATTCTCTGCAAAAAGCGAGCATCATGTCCCCCATTTCCGTGTCGCCCGTTGCTCTTTTGACGGTTTCGGCGTTGCCGTGAATAATGTCAATCATCATTAATTTGAGGTCTTCGGCGGGCATTTCCTTTGCCCAAAGGTCAATTCGCAGGGTTGTTTTTTCCGTTGTATCCCAAACGGCTACCGACATAGCCTTTGTTTCCTCTAATTTTCCGGTAGGGCTTTCGGTCGCTTCCCAAAAAATTTTATCGGGAACGCGGTTTTCGTCGAGTTCGACGTGAAATCTGATTTCAGAAGTAGTCATTTCACTTTTAGATTTTTGGCAAACAAAAGGATATTCTGTTGCCGGATTTTTTTGTCGGCAAAAATTGGTTAAGATTTACCCTAAGGGACTCCAAGCCCCTTAGGGTGCAAAATCTTAACCTATTTTTGCTAAAACTGATTCAAAAATAAATTTACCGTCCGTATTGCCGAGAATACAGTCGGCAGCGCGTTCGGGGTGCGGCATCATGCCGAAAACATTGCGTTTTTTGTTGCAAATTCCCGCGATATTGTCCGCTGTGCCGTTAGGGTTTGAATCGGGCGAAACTGTTGCGCTTTCATCGCAGTAACGGAAAAGTATTCTGTCGTCCGCTTTCATTTCCGCAAGCACCTCGTCGGAAGCGTAAAAACGCCCTTCGGCGTGTGCTATCGGAATTTTGTAGGCTGTGTTGATATTGAGTTTTGCCGTTATGAGGCTGTTGTTCGTTTCGGGGCGAATATATACGTTTTTGCAAATGAATTTTTGATTGCTGTTGCGCAACAAAGCTCCGTCGACTAAGCCCGCTTCTGTCAAAATTTGAAAACCGTTGCAAACACCGAGTACATATCCGCCTTTTTCAGCGTGCTCAATCACGCTGTTCATGACGGGTGAAAATCGTGCGATTGCGCCCGAGCGCAAATAATCGCCGTAAGAAAATCCGCCGGGGAGAACAATAAAATCACACCCCTGTAAATCGCGTTCTTTGTGCCACAATTTAACGGTTTCCTGCCCCATGACTTCGCGCAAAACATAAATCATGTCTTCATCGCAATTTGAGCCGGGGAAAACTACAACTCCGAATTTCATATCTTGTGAGTGCTTGTTGAAAATTTTTGTAAAGTAAATGCTTTTTTTCCGAAGCAAAATCTTTTCAAAAGGCATTTTTGAAAAAAAATCGAAAAATGCCTTGAAATGATATTTATTGCACCACTTTAAAAAGATAAATCACTTTTACGGGCGCATTTTTTCGGTCTTTTGCTTCAATTGTTATCGCATACAAATCGTAGGGCGCAATAGGGTTGCGCTGCGGAATTTCAAATTCGTTTTCCGACATCAAATCCGCAAAATTAAACGGTAATTTTCCTTCCAAATCATCGGCAGTCAAATCCACTTTTAACTCAGGATTTGCCGCCAAGCCGAAAGAAATTTTCACATACTCCAAGGCGACATCTTCGAGAATTTTTCCGTCAAAACGCAGTTTATCTCCCGGCGCGACGATATTTTGCTCCGTTGTTTTCCAATTTTTTTCCGCATCATTGACTTCCGTATTCGTGATGAGCATCAAAGGCGGTTCGTCCCTGCCCGTGATAACTTCCAAATACACAACATTGGATTTCAAATCCGAACTGTCCGTTACGTACATATAAAAATCGTAACGGTCGCCCGGCATTGCGTCGGCAGGCATATTGACGGCAATTTCGCCGAAAACCTCCTCAATTTGAACAGGAACGTCCGAATCAAGTGCTTCGTAAAAAACCGTATCCGTTTCCGCGCCGCGTTTGTTGAATAAAATAACCAAATCGCCCAAATAAATATTGTCTTTTGCGACTGCCTCCGTAATCAACAAATCCGTTCCTTGAATAACCGTAAGGCGGTTTTCGGAAAAAGCCGGCTCGGTTGTCGTAAGGGTCAAAACGGGCGGTTCGTCATCGCAATCTATATAAATTTCAAAAGTTTTTCGCGACTGATTGCCGTCTTTATCCACGGCAATAAAATTCAATTCGAGGGTAGAACCGTTGAGCGCGGCTTGCGGCACTCTGATATCTTCGCCGACGGTTTTTCCGATGTCAATCGAATCTTTTCCGTTGAGATTGTAAACGATGCGCGGGTATCCTTCAAATTCGACGGTCAAATTCGACAATTCGGCATTGTCTTTTAACATTCCTTCAAATAAAATTGTTTGTGAGCGACAAGCTAAATATTTAGATTCGTCGTACTCGTCTAAGTTTATCGGCTGCAAACCGATAAAACTCGGGGCGCGAATGTCGCCGAGTACTTCAATATCATAAGCAAAAGTCGCTTGATTTTTTTTGCTGTCTCTGCAAGTTATCGTAACGCGATATGTGCCCGCAAGTGCGTGAAAAGGCACAATTTCGCGAAAATTGATGTCAAATTTTCTGCCGTTTGCATTGATTTTTCGCTCAACTCGCCACAAACTTTTAGCATCTTTCGGGTCAATATTGATAATCACTTCCGCAATTCGGTCATTATCGGTCGCAACGGCGTTAAGGGCAAGGGTGTCTTGCCAATAAAAATACTTCAGCGGTTCTTCAACGGTTAAAATCGGCAGCAGTCTGTCTTCAATCGGAATACAAGACTGCGTTCCGGAGAGCAGCAGGCAATATAATCCGAAAGCCAAAAAGTATTTAAAAAAATTGTCAGGTGTCTTTTTTTTCATGGCAAAGCATTTATTTCCCAAAATTAAATATTTTTTACCGCAAAATAAAATCCGGAAATGATTTTGCGAAAAAATTATCATTAAATAATCAAAGAACTTCGGTTTGTTTTCCGAACAAATTTACGCCTTTGTTTGTTTTTTGAAGAAAAAAAATAAAACATTGCATAACAAACATTTGCGACAAAAAAATAAATTTTTAAGAACAAAAATCGGCTGTGCAAACGGTTTTTTTTAAATAAAAATTCCTGTCAAAATAGCGGCACATAAAATGACAAAATGCGGAATTTTGGTAAAAAGCAAAACTAAGATTGTGCCCGTCAAAACAAGATAATTAAATTCGCTCGCCGGCATCATGCTCAAAATCATCAACGCGCCCCCTGTCATCAAACCCGCACTTGAAGCGTGAATCCCCTCCAATGAGGCGCGAATCGGGCGATAGCGTTTTAGTTGTTCCCAAAAGTTAATGACAAAAAATATCAACAAAGTGCCGGGCAAAAAAACCGCCAAAGACGTTACAAAACCGCCCGCAATTTGCAAAAAAATGCCCTTTTCCCGAAAAGATAAAACGCCGATGAGAGAGCTGAAAGCAAAAACAGGACCCGGAACTGTTTGCGCAATCGCATAACCCGTTAAAAATTCTTCAGCCGTGAGGTATTTTTTAAATTGTACAAACTCGGTGTAAAGTGCCGGAATAAGCACTTGTCCGCCGCCGAAAATTAAACTCCCGTTTCGGTAAAAATTTTCAAAAAGGCGAATGAGCAAAGATTGCGTCAATCCGCCCAAAACAGCACTGAAACAAAAAATACTTGCGTAAATGATTAAAAATCGCCACTTTATGACAAATTTTATTTTTTCCTCTTTTTCTTGTTTTTTGAATTTTAACGCGCTCAACATGCCGCCGCCCGCGACTAACATCGGCAAAAGGTAGGGCGTATGAAAAAAATAAGTCGCAAGGGTTGACGTTAAAAAAATAAAAATCGAAGTTTTACTTTTTTCAATTTTTTGACTTAATGTCAGTGAAGCCGTCAAAACAAATGCTATCGCAACAGGCTGCACAATTTTTAAAAAACTGACGGAAAAACTGTGTTCTTTAAAAAATAACATTCCCAGTGCCAAAAAAATCATGATGCCGACGGCGGGAAACGACCAAATAAAAAGTGTCGTTAAAGCAAACCAAAATCCGCCGAGTTTGAAACCGATAGCCGTTATCGTTTGCGTAGAGGACGGACCCGGCAAAATTTGGCACAAGGCATTCAGTTCTAAAAGCTCCTTTTCGGTTATGTATCCGCGCTTTTTGACCAAAAGTTCGATGAACAATAAGATGTGCACTTGCGGTCCGCCAAAAGCCGTTAAGCCAAGTCGAAAAACGTCCCTTAGAAATATAATTTTTCGTAAATTCTGCATCTTGGCAAAATTATTTTGTAACAAAAAGCTGTCTCACGTCGTAAGTAGTCGGACAATTTAAAAGTGTATTTTACGTACACAAAAACTGAGATTTTCTTTGAGTAACCTTCGTTTTAAGCCCTTTTTGCAATAACGAGCATCCCACTTTTTTCTGTTCCGATGCTTCCTTCGCTTGCAGCTTGCTTTATTAGAGTTATTTTGTGTCGGAAAGTTTATTGCAAATAAAAATTTTCTCCCGAATTGTGTCGGCAAGCTGTCGTCGGCATCTTCTTTTGAAACCGGCTAAATGCAAAAAAAACGTAACTATTTAAAACATTGTACCGCGAGCTTTAGCTTGCGGATTTATTGAACAAGCCATGACTACAAGCGAATTTAAGGTCGCAAGCTAAAGCTCGCGGTACACTCGGACTCAATTGAAAAACTAAAACATAATCGACTGTTTGCGGGACAATTTATGTTTTTTTTAATTTTTCAAAAACATTTCCGAAAGCGAAAATAAGGATTTTTGCAAAAAACATTTGTTTTTTTAGTCGAATGTCTATTTTTGCATTTTATTTCGTCAAACAAATTAGCTTTTGCATTTTACGCAAAATTTGCAAAAGTGTTTTACGAATACCCATTTAACCACAAAACCGATAAATCTATGTATGCAAGCACCGAATTGAATGCTCTTTATGTCATGTTGTCGAGATACGCAACGGAAAACGGTAAAAAAATTAACGTTTCTTACGACGAAGCAAACAATAAAATTTCTTTCGGCTCAAAAACCGTCAATTTTGACTTTGCGACACAATCTTATGTTGTTAGCGACGGCAGCAAAACGGAGGCGTTTTCGGAAATGGAAACTTGCCTTATTCATTTGACAAAATAATTTTTAACATATTTTGTTTTGCCGTCTTTTGCTTGAGTTGAGGCGGCGAAACAAAATCTAAAAGCAAACAAACTGACAATGAAAAGTTTGAGAGGTGCGGGGGCAGCACTGATAAGCCCATTCACACGCAGCGGAGCAATAGATTTTGATGCTTTTGAAAAAATTCTTCAGCATACCTCTCCGCATTTGGATTTTCTTGTTTTGCTCGGCACGACGGGCGAATCCGCAACTTGTTCGGCGGAGGAGAAAGAAGAAATCATCGCTTTTGCGGTCGAAAAATTAGAGGGGAAAATTCCGCTTGTTGTCGGCTCGGGCGGTAATGATACGGCAAAAATAAAAAAAGAACTCAAGCATTACGAAAAATACCCCCTTGCGGCAATTTTGTCCGTTTCGCCCTACTACAATCGCCCGACACAGGAAGGCATTTTCAGGCATTACAGCGAGTTAGCCGAAGTTTCGCCTTTTCCGCTTATCCTTTACAATGTCCCGATGCGCACTGCCTCAAATATCAAAGCCGAAACTACATTGCGTTTGGCACAAAATCCGAACATTATCGGCATTAAAGAAGCATCGGGGGATTTTACGCAAAGTCTTCAAATATTGAAAAACCGTCCGGAGGGATTTTTGGTTTTTTCGGGCGACGATGCCCTCACGGTGCCTTTAATTTCGCTCGGTGCGGACGGTGTTATAGCAGTTTTGGCGAATGCTTTTCCGAAAGAATTTGCCGACATGACACACGCCGCGCTGAACGGGAATTTTGAAAAAGCGGGTAAAATGGCACGTGAATGGGCTGATTTATACCCTTTGATGTTTGAAGAGGGCAATCCGACGGGCATCAAACAAATTTTGCAAATACTCGGATTATGCGAAAAAGAAATGCGTTTGCCGATGACTGCGGCGAGCGAATTTTTGGCATCAAAAATCCATTCCTGCCTTGAGAAAATTTCCGTTTTGCAAAAAAACTGAAAACCTCAATTTTAAAAACTAAAAACAGAACAACTAAATTAGAACAAAATTAGTTGTGATTTGCTCGCCGTCGCTTGTGTCCTCACAAGCGACTTTTTTAAGTTGCACTGCAAGTCGTTTGAGAGGACACAAAAAACAGCGGGCAGATGTATTTTCACAATTAGAACAAATACTTATGAAGAAGCACTTTCTCATTTTTTTCTTTTAGCGCGAAGCAGCTTTTCGGGAAAATCTCGACTTTCAAATCCTGTAACCTGCAAATTTGGGGACTACGGGATTAGAAATTTTTTCCCGAACCAACAACAGAGTAAGTTTCCACAAGTTATCTTTGGAACAACAGCTCACGGAACAAAAACAACAAATTCTAAGACAAAAGCAGCGAATTATCAAACAAGAACATCGAAAGGGTAATTTCGTCTGATGACTTGGGATATTGAGGAAATGGAACAGTCTGAAAAACATTTTTTCAGACGTTTTTAAGCGCGAATGTGGGATTTCACCTGTTGATTATAGTCATCGGAAGCGCATCGGAGAAGCCAAAAATTACTAAAGAATAAGCAATTGAGCATAACGGGCGTGTGTTTTGCGGTCGGGTTCAATTCGATAAGCTATTGTTCTACCGTTTTTGCGAAATACGAAAAAAAATCGCCGACACAGTTTCGGGAGGAATGAGGGGAGAAATTTTTTTAAACATCTCTTAAAAGGGGAATTTGGGTTTTTATGAAAGTAATTGCATCTTGTATTTGTGAATTTGTGTTAAATTTTCCAAGCGAAAAGCGAACTGATTCAAACACAGCTTTGTCACTTAAACCCTGTGCTTTTAATACGTGTGAAGGGGTGATTTTCATGCTTGCACACGCGGAGCCGCTTGAAAATGCAATTTCGGGCAGCGAGGCAATCAACGTGTTACCGTCAATACCTTCAAAACGAATGTTTGTCGTATTGTAAATTCTCTGATTGCGGTCTCCGTTAATGCTTATTCCGCTGATTTTAAGCAATTCATTTTCAAAGTGATTGCGTAATTCGGAAATGAGAATTGCGTCTGATTTCATTTCTTTTTGAGCAATGAGACAAGCTTCTCCTATTGCAACTATCCCGAAAGTATTTAAAGTTCCGCTACGGAAGCCTTTTTCTTGCCCGCCTCCGTGCATAAAAGACTCAAGTTTAATCTTTTTTCGAGGGTCGTGTTGCAACGCTTTTTTGTAAAATCCCCCGATTCCTTTCGGTGCGTAAAACTTGTGTCCTGAAAATGACAGAAAATCAACGCCGATTTCCCGAACATCAACGGGAATTTTTCCTATTGCTTGTGTCGCGTCGGAGAACAAAAAAATTCCCTTTTCGTTCGCAATCTCTGCAATTCTTTTTAAGTCGTGTATAATGCCGGTTTCATTATTTACGAGCATAATTGAGATGAGTATTGTCGTGTCCCGAATCGCTGACAGCAAGTCGTTAAGGTCAAGCAGTCCGTTTGAAGCGACAGGAAGGTATGTTATTTCAAAGCCAATTTTTTCCAAATATCGACATACTGAAAGCACGGCTGCGTGCTCGGTTGCGCAAGAGATGATGTGATGACCGCGATTTTCGGAGGCAAAGGCAAGGCTTTTTAAAATTATATTGATAGATTCGGTTGCTCCTGATGTAAAAAATATTTCTTCAGAATCTGCTCCGATAAGCTCAGCGACAGCATTTCGAGCTTCTGTTACTGCCTCGCGTACCGCTTTCCCGCCCGCGTGC
>JBPOJO010000765.1:0-7978 GCA_052033485.1 Bacteroidota bacterium
CCGACTGCGTGGCAGCGAGTATTGCTTCGGATTTTGCCTGACTTAAATGCGGCGGGTTTATTTTTGCACAATATCACTGATGATTATGATGTTAACGGCAGGATTTTGGAAAAAGTGCGCCAAAATTTCATTGAAATTTACAAAATTGATATTTTGCAGCAGTAAACATTAACTTAAAATCGAACAAAATGAAAACCCTTATACGCGGAAATTATCATTTCGACAAAGGAGCATATTTGGTAACGGAATCTCCTTTGATTTTGCATTGTCATCATTACAATACTTTTTTGCAGGCAACAATAGAGGACACAAAAGAGTATATTGATGTTTATCCGATTTTGATTCACTCTGCTGCGGAAATCGTTTATCCGCATTTGAGGCGTTTTTTTTCGGAAAACAGTGTGCAGACTCCTGATGAAAAAAAACTTATCATTGCCGATTTTTTTCAATTTTGCGGCTACGGTCTGCTTGATTTGAGTTAGTTGAACAGCGACGGCGGCATGGTTACGGCTCCTTTTGAACATTATTCGTGGGGGTGGCGCAATAAGTTCGGCATGCGCAATGAACACGAACCGCCGGTCAGTTTTTTTGCGGCAGGCTTTCTTACGGCTGCGGCTTCGGCGATTTTTGAGGAGGATTTAGGCGTTTATGACGTTATTCAAGAAAAATGTTTCACAAAAGGCGATAAAGAAATAACTTTTAAGGTAAATAAATTGCTCAAAAAAGCGGCGATAAAACCGCTCGAGCATGAACGAATTTTTCAGAATTATCAAATCAGCAATCGAAAAAACACCAATATTGACAGTTTGGCAATACTTGCGGCTTTGGACAAAATGACCCTCGCGGGCAGTGCGCGCACGGGTTTGATAGATGCTTTCGGCGTTTTGCTGACGCGAATGTATGCCGACTATTATTGCATGATTTCTTACAAAATGTTGCATGAACTACGCAGGTTAATGGGCGATGCCGGCGTTGAATTAGCAGGTGATTTGCTCACGGAAGCGGGTCATGTGTGCTCTTTTAACACTTTGGGCGGCATAATGCTCTCGGCGGAATGGGCAGGACTTGTGCAGCCGATGATTCAAAATCGTGAAGATTGGGTGCACGGAATCGTGGCAGTCATTAATGCTTTGGGTTGGGGTTTTTGGGAAATTGAAGAGGTTTTGCCGGGGGAAAAATTAGTGATGAAAATTATATCCGGTTACGAAAGTAATTTTTATCAGAGTGTATATACAAAAAGTAATTTTCCGATTTCTTTTTTGGCAAGAGGCGGTTGTGAGGGCATCATGAATTTGATTTATTTAGCTGAAATTCAATACGGCGACACTTTAGATGAGGAGTTTTATCGCTCAATAGCGAATAATCCCGAACGATTTATTTGCCGTCAAACGGAATGTCGTGCAATGGGGGCTGAATATGATAAATTTGAGGTCAAAAGGCTTAGTACTTTTTCGTCTTAACACATTTTTATGCTGAAAATCATTGAAAGTAAAAATTGCAGAAAATATCTCAAGCGGTGTTACGAATTGCCGCTTGAGGTTGATTTGCGTTTAGTTTCATATTTAGACGAATGGGGTTGTGCTGAAATCATTGATTTCAAATCTTTCAGCCCACATTCAAAGAATATTTTCAGAATTCACGTTGAAGAATATTACATAATTTCGGGTGTATTTGAGGAGCGAATTTTGCATCTCACAGTGCCGCCCGAGCAACAAATTTTCATTGCCGAATTTGAGCGTAAACTGACTTCTTTTTTGAAAACTTATTTTTAAACGGCTTTTCTCATTCCGTTTACTTCCGCCGATTTTTTTTACGAACATTCCCAAAAAATTAGCTCCCAACAGTCATTCTCGGGGTTTTATCAAATTGCCGCAATACCCGAAGGGCTTAGAAATGTAATTCCTCCTCCGTAAAATACACATTAAATTGTCCGATTGCTAAAAAAATGATTTTTTTTTATTTTTGCCAAGAAAACAAAAAAATGCCTTAACTTTGGCGATTATTGCGCAATTCACTTTTGAGAAAATATCAGCAAAATGAATTTTACCAAACCTTACACGGTCGGAATTACCGGCGGAAGCGGCTCAGGAAAAACCTATTTTTTGAAGCGGATTATTTCGGAGCTTGGCGAAAAAAATATTTGTTTTGTTTCACAAGACAATTATTACAAAGACAGAAACGAACAACCTTTGGATACGAACGGCATTCACAACTATGATACCCCCGAATCGATTGATTTGCAGCAATTTGCCGAAGATGTCGCTAAACTTATCAGCGGTGTAGCCGTGCAACGCAAAGAATACACTTACAACAATCCGAACACGGTGCCGAAAATTTTAACTTTTGAGCCGAAACCGATTATGCTTGTCGAAGGTTTGTTTATTTATCATTGCGAAAAAGTGAAAAATCTCTTGAATTTGAAAATTTTTGTTGACGCTAAATATCATATCAAAATGAAAAGGCGCATCAAACGCGACAATATTGAAAGAGGATACGACCTGCACGATGTCTTGTACCGTTACGAGGAACATGTTGTGCCGGCTTTTGAAAAATACGTTGCGCCGCACAAAGATTACGTTGATTTGATTGTGCCGAACAACACAAAATGCGATACGGCTTTGTCAGTTGTTATTAGTCATTTAAGAACTAAATTATTATGAATCAAAGAATTGCTGTTATCGGCTTAGGACAATTTGGCTTTGCCGTTGCAAGAACTTTAGCCAAAAAAGGCGCGGAAGTACTTGCGATTGACAAGGACATGGAGCGCGTTGACTTGATTAAAGACGATGTTGCATACGCCGTCGCGCTCGATGCAACGGACGCAAAAGCACTTGCCTCTCAAAATATTACCGATTTAGATGCCGTTTTAATTGCTATCGGCGAAAATATTGAGGGACTTTTGCTCACGACCGTACAACTTTTGGAATTGAAAGTTAAGAGAATCATTGCACGGGCAATGAATGACCAACAACGGACAATTTTGGAAAAAATCGGTGTGCAAGAAATTCTCTCGCCTGAAAATGAAATCGGAAAGTTGGTTGCCGAGCAACTTTTGAATCCGAATATGCGCGCTTACCTCCCGCTGCCCGACGATTACACGATTGTTGAAATTAAATCGCCGCGCCGAGTGGTCAATAATCCCGTCTATAAAATCAATTTTCGCGACAATTACGACTTGGATTTTATCGCGCTCAAACGCACTTATGACGAGTATATCAACGGCAAAAGGCAAACCGTTGAGCATCTGATTCACCGCCCGAGTGATGATATGATTATCGAACATTCCGATATGCTCATCGTTTTGGGAAAATCTTATGATGTTGAAAAATTTGTTGAGCTAAATCGTTAAAAATGAAAAATTTACATTTTCTTTTGCTTGTTTTTTCTTTATTTTCTTGCGAAATTCGGCAAAGCGATTATGTTGATGTTAAGGCGGTTAAACAAGAAATCAAAGACAATAAGCCGAAAAGAATTCAGGAATC
This sequence comes from Bacteroidota bacterium, assembly GCA_052033485.1. GTDB lineage: Bacteria > Bacteroidota > Bacteroidia > Cytophagales > Bernardetiaceae > JBPOJO01. The sequence continues at coordinate 3,483 of JBPOJO010000765.1, forward strand.
TGATATAATGCAGGCTGCTTACAATGCCGGCAAAGGCATTGCCGACTCGCTTATGCGTAAAAAAAATGATAAAGATGTTGTTTATTTGGACATGAATTTGTTAGATTCTTTGCAAAAAAATATTCTTATTGAAGCATCATTTGTACGCGAAATAAGTCAAAAGCAAAATGAGATTGAAAAGCAAATTTGGCAGGCATATCATGCGGAAACAGTTAATATGGGCGAACTTTCGGATAATTTGCAGAAAATTGACGAAAAAACCCTTTTGTTTTCGCGCCCACATTTCCAAAACGGCGTACTTACGGGAGTCTATTTTTTCAGACTTTCCAAAAAAGAAATTATTCGGCAAAATTTTTGACTGTGGGCATGTACTGAGTGTTAATTTTTCTTGCGGCAAGCTTGTGGCTTGACCGAAAAACTCTTTTGCAAACAAACCCTGCAAACAAGCGAAATTCAAATACAAAAAATGATGAAAATACGCTTACTGATATTGATTTTAGGCTTTTTTGCCCTCTTTTTTGAGCTGAAAGCACAGCAAGGCGGCATAGATTGGTTCATGCGCGCAGAAGAAAAACGAAAACAAGCGCAATACGCCGAAGCTATCGAAGATTACAAAATTGCCGTTGCCCGCGAGCCGAAAAATTACCGCTATCTCTACGCGAAGGCACTTGCCGAATATTCTTGCAAAAGAAATGCAGATGCTCAAAAAAGTTTGCAGGCGGCAATCGCAGCCGAAAAATCCTTTGCCGATGCTTACGCACTTGCCGGAAAAATTTACCATGAAAACAAAGATTTTGAGCGGGCATATCAAATGTACGACGCGGCGGCAAAAACCGAAACAGATGTTAAAATTAGCCTTACTTATACCAAATATACGATTGACTACCTTATTACACGTCAAAAATTTGAAGCCGCTTATGAAAAAATCGGTGAAATCAGCGATTTCATAGGCAATGACGAAACTTTAATGTATTGGCGTTTTTTGGTCAATAATCGCTTAAAAAAATATGTGGAAAACATTACTTTCTTCAAAACTTCGGAAGGCAAAATCGCCGCATTTTCGCCCGCAGATGCCGCAGGACACTATTACGAGGCAGGTTATGCGTTTTATTTTTCCGGAAATTACGAGGAGGCATTTCGCCTTTGGGAAAAAGTCAGTACGGCACACTTCAAAAATAAATTGGAGATTTATGTGCCTGTTTACCTTGAAAAATGCGCTTTGGCTTACGCAGAATTGGAAGAATATGAGGACGCACTTTTTTTTGTCGAAAAGTTAAAAAGAATTAACCCCGATAACGCTGTCATTTATTTTATTCTCGGCAACAAAGAAATTCATCAATTAGACCTTCGCCCTGCCCTAAATAATTTCCTTCTTGCCGCACGTTTCGAAAAAGAACACGCAAGAAGTGTGCATACCTACCGCCGAATCGCCGAAATTGAGCTTGAATTAGGCAATTTCAAAAATTCGCTCGATGCCGCAGAGCGCGGAATCAGCCTTGCGCCTCTTGATGAAGATTTGCTTTTCGTTCGCGCACACGCCCTTTACAAACTCAAACAATTTCCGCAAGCAATTGATGCCCTCACTGCCCTTGCCGCCGCCGGCAAAGACGAAGTCAATAAGTCAAAATATTGGCTTTTGGCAGCAAAATCGGCAATTTTTCTCAATGACAACAAACGCGCTTTGCAATTTTTAGCGAATGTTACACAGGGAAATTACAAAACTGCCGCAAATTACGAGTTTAGAATGTTGAACAAAGATATGTAATTTGTGCAAATCGGGACAAAGTCGTTTAAAGTCGGCAAGAATTGTATCAAAAATAATAATTTGAAATTTTCCTCTGACCTTGTTCGTGTCTTCACAAACGACCTCATGTTGCGGTAGGTTTTTGTCGCTTGCGAAGACTCAAGCGGCGGCGGAAGTACAAATTTTTATTCCGTGCTTTTACAAAATTTTCAAATTAACTCCCCAAAATAACGTTCTCGGGCGTGCAGGTCCGTACACATAAGCGGCATCGCGCAAAATGCCCTTATCAAAGTCGTTTTGAAAACTGTTAAAACAATTTTGCATACCGAGAAAAATTTCCACACTTATTTTTTTCCCGAACACAAAATCCCTGCTCAAACGAATATTTTGTTCAAAAAAACTTTTCGTTTCTTGCAAAACATCTTCCGCAATGTAGCCGCCGAAATGCGGCGCAAACATTTTTCCCGTTAAAACTCCTGAAAGGCTGATTTTTAAGGCTTTATATTTTTCAATATTCAACGTGTAAAAACCGTAAATGCTCGGAGTGCGCAAAAAAAGCCTTGTTGAACGGGCAGTTTCACTCCATTTAACATTTTCATCATAAAGGCTTTTTTGCCAAGTCAACCCTGCCGCAAAGTCAAGCGTGTTTTTTAACACAAATTTCGGACTGAAACTCACGCCATACACTTTTGCGCCCGAACCGTTTTTTTTCAGCAGCAAAATATTTCCGGAACTGTCTTTTCCGTTTTATTCATAAATAAAAATACCGTTCAGTTGTGTAAAAAACGCCTCTAATGACAGGGCAAAAGCAAATTCGGGCTTCTGCTCGGTGAAATCTACACTCAAATTTGCGGTGCGAGAATATTCGGGACGGAGATTGTCGTCTTGCACAACGCGCAGCATCGTGCCGCCTGCCTGCGAAATATGCAAATCTTCGTTAAAAATTTGCGGAGCGCGAAAACCTCGCGCAAAACCCGCGCGAATTTGCAAATGTTCCGTGCAATCAATCAGCAAGCTAACACGCGGACTGACGACAGTTTTTTTCATTAAATTTTGTTTGTCGGCACGCAAACCAAGCAAAAGGCTCAAATTGTTTCCGATTTTCATGTCATTTTGCAAATAAAATCCCAAAAACTGTGCATTTTGATTGCTTATTCGATTGATTGCGACAATTTTATCGCTCAAAAAATTCACATTTACTTCCGTCCCTGCCGTGAAAGTGCTTTCGCCTGCTATAAATTTTTCAAAAAAATGTGAATATTGAATCCCCGAAGTGCTTGTTAAATCCTCCGTTTTTCCGTAAGCATCAGCGTGCCGGCTGCCGTAATAGCTTTGACGGTTAATTTTTTGTAAAGCCGAATAAAAGCTAATTTTTTGCCTTTTATTGTCCCAAAAGTACTCTCCTCCGATGTTTCCGTGATAAATTTGATGTTTCAATTCTTCGGCAAGCTCTGCTTCATGCGGACGCAAATGCAATAAATTGCCGCCGCGCCGATATTCAAAAAGTGAATAGGCTTGCCAACGCAAAGTAAAATTTTCAGAAATTTTAAGAAATGATTTTATTCCGGCATTACCGGAGCGAATTTTTGTTATTTCCGAAAAATCGTCTCCGTTTGCGTCCCAACTCTTTCGCCCGCGAAGTCCTCCGTAGGCTGTCAAACCGAAATTTCCGCTGTTGCTCAAAAAAGATTTTCCGCCGGAAAAATTAACATCGGGGGATTCGCCGTTGATAAGGGAAGTTTGTTGCGAAAAAAATGCCTCTTTGTTCTTTGCCTCACGTGTGATGACGTTGAGTGTGCCCCCAATCGCACTGCTGCCGTAGAGTGCCGAGCCGCCGCTTCTGATGATTTCGACGCGCTCAATCATGCCTGCCGGTATTTGTTCAAGCCCGTAAACGCTTTGCAAACTACTGAAAACGGGCTTTCCGTCGACTAAAATCAAAGAATACGCGCCATCAAGTCCGTTCATGCGCAGACTTGTGAAACCGCAGTTTTGGCAATTAGTTTCGGTGCGAACCGCTGTCTGAAAATTTAAACCTTCACAGAGATTTTGTGATTGCGTATTTTGTAAAGTCTTCATATCAAGCAAATTACAAGAGATTACGGCATCTTTTCGCATGACTTCATTTCTCGTTCCCGAAACAACAACTTGATGAACATTGAGAAAATCTTCTTCCAAAACAATGTTTTTGAGCATTTTTTCTGCATTTTCAAAATCTGTTTTGAAAGTCAAAGTTTTGTAACCGACGGCAGATATTTTGATTTCCGCTATTGTTTTGGGGGTAAAAATTAATGAAAAAAAGCCCTTTTCGTCCGAAACGGCTGCCGGTTTTCCGTTCAAAAAAATATTAGCACCGGGTATCAATTCACCGTTTCTCTCTCGGAGAATTCCCTCAATGCTGAAATTATTTTGAGAAAAAACTTGAAAGGGGAAACAATAAAACAGCAATGCGAAAAAAAATATTATGATTTTCATAAATAAATTTTAGGCGTGTCTAAATTAATTTTCAAAAATACTAAACATTTTTTTCAGACAAAATGTTTTATTTTTTTAATTCCGCCGGTAAAAAAAATGCTGTCGCTAACTTGCTGACAGTAAAATCTAAATTTTGCCGGCAAAATGTCGAAGATTCAATTTGAATAAAGCGTTAGATTTTTTAAATTTGCCCTGAACTAAAAAATTCAAACGCAATGCGAATAATAAACAGTTTTACGGCTTGGCTGATTTCTCAGAGGGATTACTTTTTTCAGGC
>JBPOJO010000041.1:0-3096 GCA_052033485.1 Bacteroidota bacterium
TTGAATTTATCGGAGAAGTTGCGGCTGAAGAAAACCCGATAACACCCAAAGAAGCTGAGAAAGTTTCGCAATACCACTTGATGCTTTACGGCGTTCATAATGAGCAGATTATCATTATCAATTTCAACTGTCCGTCTTCAAAAATGAAAATTTGGAGCAGGACAGCACGAGAAATAATGAAATCCGTAAAGTTAGAGAGAATTCTTTAAGCTACTGTCGTTGCTCGCCGAGTGCAGAAATTTCGTATTCGGCAGCATTTTCGTATATATCATATTTTGCTCGCCGAAAGGTAGCTGCGGTTTTTGGGGACTCAATTCTTTTGTAAGCCAATGCAAGCATAAAACAATAACGCGCCATTTTGACAGGATTTACTTTGGCAATTTGCGCTTTTTGAACAAGTGTTTCTAAATCGTCAATTGCTTCGTCATTGTTGTTTTGTTTATATTCGGATATACCTTTTAAATACCAAGCTTCCAGATTGTCGGGCAAAATATTCAAACAAGAATCCGCAGAGCGAGCTGCAAGCGGATATTTTTTCTCATGCAGATACAATCTCGCTAAATTGTTGTAATAATCTCCTTGTTCGTGCCTCGAATTTGTTTCCGCCATTTTTTCAACTAATTTCAGCTTCGTAGCCTCAATAGCCCACAATTTCGGCGCATTTTTATTTTCAATTTGGTTGAGAAAAACACGCGCCGTATTAAAATCAGGTTTTATTTGCAATGCAATATTAAGGAAATGCAAAGATTTTTCAAGCTCATAGCTGAAAAAATAAGCATACCCTAAACTGTAAAAATAACTATGCCCGACTTTTTCATATTCTTTCAGAAACTCCTCCGTTTTCAAACTGTCTGCAAACCGCGACGCACCCGCGTAATTTTTGCTGTAAATATTCGACATGACATTGACAAAATACAAATCCTCATAATCTGACTTTTTGTCATTTGATTTCTCTATCATTTTTAAAGCATTATCAGAAAGTTCGCGCGCGGCGTTATAGTTTTTTTTCTTATACAATAATTTTGCTTCAGCCGCCATGATGCGCGGATGAGCTGCATTTGTCAATGATTTTAAATCAAGCAAATGTTTTTCAAATTCACTTTCATTAAGATTATTTTCTTCATAAATTTGGACAATTTTCATTTTTGCCCTTAATTTTTCTTCTTTGATTTCCGTATTTTCACAAACATAATTCAGAACCTTTAAGGCAGTTGAAAATTCTTTATTTTTTACATATAAATTTGATAAGCGCATTCGCGCCTGAAAATGCGTATGTTTAAGGCTGATAGTTTGCTCATAGTATGAAACGGCTTCTTCCGTATTTTTCAGAAGTTCATGATTAAGGGCTATATTAAAAGTCAGCTCTGCATTAGCCGGGTCATCTTTGAGCGATGTTTGCAAGAGTTCTATTGCTTGCAAAAAATTTCCGGTCTTGCTCAAACCGCCGGCTTTTTGTATAGACGCTTGCGAATTTCCTTGTCCCGCAAGATTTGTGCAGAAAAAAAAAGTCAGCAACAATATCGGTAAAAAAGTTTTCATGCTGTTTTGTTATTTTTTGAATAAAAACTGACATCGTAAATTTTAAGCAAAAATTGCGCAAAATTTCCGAAAACTCAAAAAACTTGTTTGAAAATGAATAAAAAATGTATTATTCAATTTGTTAATGTGATAAGCAAACGCAATTTAACATTTATTTGACAAATATTCCGCCCTGTTTTTATGATTTTCGTGGTCAAATAATATTTTTTTTAGAAAAAAAAGGCTAAAATTTTTGTAAATATTTTCTTTCTCAAATTGAATACTGAATTTTTCTGCATCTTCTTTCATTTCCTTTATTTTTTCATAAGGCATATTTTTCAGTTGTTTCAGTTTATTTTCAAGCGATAAATAATCTTTTGAAGCAACTGAAAACCCAATCGCGGAAGCAATTTCTGCTCCTTCCCCCTCCCCTAAATACACGGGAATTAGCCCGGCAGCCATTGCCTCGTAGATTTTTGAAGGTAAAGTGCCGTAAATGCGGCTTCGTGTCGGAATTAATGCAATGTCAAAATTTTGTAATAAAGCGGGAATTTTATCGTGAGGAACAGGCTCATGCAAAAAAATATTTTTAATACTTTTATCTTTTAATAACTTTTCTAAACCTTCTTTCTCAGCACCTGCGCCGTAAATGTGTAATTCATAAGCTAATTTTTCAACATTCAATTTGTTGCAAACGTCCAAAATATTCTGAGAAAATCCAAGAAGTCCCGCATATACAATTTTTTGGCAAGTGCCTGTTTTTTCTGTTCGATTTTGCCGGAATGCCTGTTTATCAATGCCGTTTCTGTATAAAAACGGAGGCTTCAGCGGATTTTTTTTTGCCAAATATTCAATTATTTCTTCAGATTGTCCCGTGATAAAATCAGCTTTATTAATAATAAATTTTTCGATTTGAAGTAAAGTTTTAAATATTATTCCTTTTTTCAAAACTTTTAAATCAATCAAAACTTGCGGATACAAGTCTGAAAAATTCACAAGAATTTTTTTTCTTAACAATTTTGCCATCAAAACTGCGCTGAACGCTAAAAAAAGAGGGGGCGTTTGTACGATAAAAGCCGCTGCGTTAAGTTTTTTTATTCTAAAAAAAAACAACCAAATCATTATCGAAAAAAAAATTTGCGCTGCGAATTTTCCAAAAAAATGTTTTCCCGCGAGGGGAAAAAACCACACTCGCCATACATTTACTCCTTCAATTTGTTCATTTGAAAAAAAAGTATTTCGATATGAAGGATAAATTTTTCCTGTCGGATAGTTAGGATTTGTCGTCAGCACAAAAACCTCTGCACCGTCATTTTGCATTGACTCGCAAAGATACTTCATGCGCGAGGCACACGCGCCTATTTCGGGAGCATAATTAGGTGTAATGACAAAAATTTTTTTTTGTTCCATTCAAAACCGCAGAGTAGGTAATCAAACGGCAAAGATAAAGATGTTTTTTGATTTTTTTCTCAGCGAAATGAAAGCACAAGCTAAAATCATCACAATCTCCGGTACTTTATTTATTTTTCTAAGTAATTATTTGGCTTATTGTCAAAAGATTGTACTGTAAGCAATCAA
>JBPOJO010000759.1:0-4352 GCA_052033485.1 Bacteroidota bacterium
CAGCGGAAAAAAAAGGTAATTTTCATGTTTTCAGAATCGCTTGTCTTTATTTAGACAAAATTCAAATAATTATTTTTTTTAAAAGCTGACAAAAGTCATTGTTTTTTTTAAAAAAATTACAGTATGATTATTTGAGGGGAAAAAAGTGAAAAAATAATAAAATTTTTTACTTTTTTTCTGACTTCACTGTTTCTTTACACAAGAGTAAATTTTTATCTATGAAATGCTAAGCCCTTAATAGTGCCCGTTTTTTCGCTGTATGTTTCATTGCAAAAGACTGTTATTCAATCCCTCCGCTGTAGTTTGTGTCCTCACAAATAACTGTTTTAAACATTTGTTCAAATTGTGAAAATTAATCTGCCCGCCGTTGTCTGTGTCCTCACAACGACTTGCAGTGCAAAAGAAAAAGTCGCTTGTGAGGACACAAACGACGGCGTGCAAACCACAACTAATTTTGTTCGAATACTTAATTGCTTTTAAATTTAATAAAAAAAACATCAATATTTTTTTGATTTCCCAAAAAAATATTAAAACTTGCTGCGCTCCTAAGTGTGCAGCGGGAGTCGAAAAGCTTGCAGAGTAGACAACAAATTTTTCAACAATAACTATGGCATCTGATTTAGTTAAAACCTTAAGAAACAGCGGACTTGACCTGATTGACGGAGTCGTTCGCGAGCACAAACCGCTCAGCATTTGGATTAAAAGAAACACGGAACGAGTTTCGTATCGGGGACAATTAGATGAAATTTTTTCATCGCCCGTACCTATTCGTTTGGATGAGTTCAAACTCCCCGATATAGATTTTGATTCAAAAGCCTGCTACAATATGAACATCGGAGCATCGGCTTTTTCGGGATTTTTGGCAACTTTGGGTATTTCGGATTTGTCAACCGTCGTGAAAGGCGGGAAAAAAATGGAAGTGTCGTTCTCCGAAACCGTACTGATTAAAGCAAATCAAAATGACGTGCAGGTCTTTTTTGAAAGTCCGCAATTAGATTTTCATTGCAAATCAAACGAAATTTACGAACAAGCTAATCTTGACAACTTAATTTTGGTTACGGGAGTTGCTTTTGCAAAAAAAGTCGACGTGAGTGTCAGCAGTGATTTTTCGATAGATACGAACGTGAAGTCGGAAGTGAAAAATTTGGCGACGGTTGATGTTGATGCAAAATTTGAAAACGAAAAAACCTTAAAAATGATTTTTTCTCCCGACGAACTCATTCCCGTTGCGGTGCTTGCGTACAGACTTCGTTTTAACAGAGGATTTTTTGAGAAAATGAATCAAGTGAGCGATAATCGCGATTTTTTCTAAATAATTTTTTCCTAAAAACTGCAGTGTCGTTAAAATCGGCATAGAAAAGCAGTTAAAAAAAACGCAGACCTCGAAAGTCTGCGTTTTAAAAATTAACAAATTATGTGGCACCGAAGGGATTCGAACCCTTATCTCAAGCTCCGGAAACTCACATTCTATCCGTTGAACTACGGTGCCGAATTGTCTGCACAAAGGTAGAAAAAAAATTAATATGCGCACTGTTTACCGCTAATTTTTTTCTAAAATTACCGATTTTACGTTTTTTTTCAGCGTCAATAAGCACGCAACGACAAGATTTTACTGAAAGGAAAATTAATGTCAGCATTTACAAAATTCCCTCGTAAACGACCGGAAAACAAGAAATTATCTTAAAAATAAACAAAAAAGACAAAAAATAATCCTGCGGAAAAACAGCATTAGTTTTCATTCTCCTCTTGATTGTTTTCCTCTTCATTTGCATCATTTTCGCTGTTTCCGTCGTGTTTTTCTTCCGGAGAATTGCCTGTTTCGCTGATGATGACCGCTTTTTCAATAAATGCTTGGATTTCTTCTAAGGTCGCATCATCGCCGAACTGCACCGGCTCGCTAAATCTGACAGTGAGCGTAGTGCCTCTTTTTTTCAAAACAAGCCCTCTTTTGTCGAATGCTCTCCGAAAACCGTCTATATAAACCGGGACAACAAGTGGTTTGTATTGTTTAATAATATTTGCCGCCCCTTTGCGCACCGGCGCGCCTGCTTTGGTCGTTCCTTGCGGAAAAGTTACGACCCAACCGTGCTCCATTGCGGTTTTAATCTTTGCGGGGGCACTGATGTCCGCGTTTCTCTGCACGTCCTGTCCGCCCGCTCGCCACGAACGTTTGACCGTAATCGCGCCCGCATAAGAAAAAACTTTCGGAATAATGCCGCTTTTTTTCATGGTTTCCTCCGCAGCAATATAATAAATATTCACTTTCGGGCGAAGCAAATAAAACGGGTTTCTAAGCCTTTTTAACTTCCATGTTGTAGAGGCAAAAATATGAAAAAGTGCAATGACATCGGCATAATAGGTTTGGTGATTCGAAATAAAAAGCACATTATTCGACGGAAGATTGTGCAAATATTCGATATTTTCAATTTTTAATTTGTTGAAAAAATTTAAGCGCGGATATGTAGCTAAACCCAAAACGGTGATTAACGCACTTTTTAAGAAGTAAACATTACCGAAAGGGTCTTTTGAAATGTATTTCAGCGGTTTGCGCAATAATTTTAAATTTCGCAAATTTCCTAATTTAGCCCAACGAAGTGCCGGTCTGAAAAATTTTGCCGTGCGAAAAAAAAGTCGCCTTTTCATCATAATTTTGTTTAACGTGCCATTTCAGCGTAAAGTTAAGGCAAAAAAACGGTTTGCAGAAATTTATTTTTAAAAAAGTATGTAAGGTTTCGATTTTTCAAACAATTTTTGCGAAAATTTACGGTCGAAATTCGTTTTTCCGGATTGTTTTATTGCAGGCTGACAGCTGCCGACGAAGGGAGCAGAAGCCAATGAGCGTTTCTTTTGCAATTTTTTGAAAAATGAAATCATAAGCAAAACGTTATAATTCTTCGACTGTTTTTTTGTAAAAAAACTAAAAAAAATAATGAAAAAAGTAATTTTTTTAAGCATTCTTTGTGTCTTTTTCTTCCGCTTGCTTTTTGCACAAGACCTCGAACGTATCAAAAAAGATGTTGTCAATTTGGCTGACAAAAAAATGTACGGGCGCGGTTATATCAAAAACGGACATCGAAAAGCCGCCGCCTATATTGCCGAAGAATACAAAAAAATCGGCTTATTGCCTTTCGGCGATAATTATTTTCAAGAGTTTGATTTCAGTGTGAATAACATCAAAAAAGAGCCGAAAGTCAAATTAGACGATACCGATTTGACATGCGGGAGTGATTTTCTTATCAATCCGCATTGTCAATCGTTTTCTGGCAATGCGGAGTGGGTTCGTTTGGACAGTTCGCATCTCAATTCGGGAAAAATGCCGCAGGATTATGAGGGGAAATGGCTTGTTTCTGACGAAAATTTTTTTCACCCTTACAACAAAAACCCTTTTGACCCGACCTTGAGCAATCTTTTTCAAAAAGCAAAGGGTTTTATTGTGTTGCAAAAGAAACTCACCCATTCTGTTTCGACTTTAGCCGATTTTCCGATGCCGGTCATTGAGTTAAAAAAGGATATTTTTGAGAAAAAATTGCCGAAAAAAATTCATGTAAGTTTTAGAGCGCAATTTGTGCCGTCGCAAAATGGAAAAAATGTTATCGGCTATATCAAAGGCAAAAAAAATCCGGAAAAATTCTTTGTTTTAACAGCGCATTATGACCATCTCGGTATGCAGGGGAAAAATGCGATTTTTTACGGGGCAAACGATAATGCTGCCGGCGTTGCGTTGATGCTCGAAACGGGGCGATATTTTCAGCAAAATCCGCCTGATTTTTCGGTTGTTTTGATGGCTTTCGGCGGCGAGGAATTGGGACTTTTAGGCTCGCGGCATTATGTATTTTCGCCTTATTTTCCGCTCGAAAAAATTGCATTTTTGATAAATTTAGACCTTGTCGGCACGGGAGAAGGTGGTTTAATGGCTGTTAACGGCTCAATTTTCAAAGATGATTTTGCCAAGCTGCAGCGCATTAACGATGAAAAAAAATATTTTTCAAAAATCCAACATCGCCCGAAAGCGGCAAATTCAGACCATTATTTTTTTACCGAAAAGGGTGTTCCCTCATTTTTTATCTATCTCATGGGCGGCACACAAGCCTATCATGACACGGACGACAAGGCAGAACAACTTCCGCTCAGCCATGTTGTTCCGTTGATGAAAATGCTGCTTGAATTTTCAGATTTTTATCGTTAGAAATTGTAATATACTGTTTTACAACACATTAAATAAATGCAAGTTTGGCGGTAAGAACAGTTTTCGTGTATCCTCGCCAAACAGTCGAAACTTTTGCGTATATCGGTCGGTTCTGTGGCGATAAATCAGCGTAAATTTGAGCTGAAGGCGAGCATTTCAATAGATT
>JBPOJO010000678.1:0-4830 GCA_052033485.1 Bacteroidota bacterium
GAAGGGCGCGAGGTGCAAAACATTGAAATTGCCCGAAAAATGAAGTTAAAAGGCAAATCGTATGAAGATATTTTTGATTTTACGGGCTTGACAAAAGAACAAATTGATGAACTCTAAAAAAGCCTGAAAAGCAAAAAATCAGATTTCCAAAGCTGAAAGCACACTTTTTACGAATTATTCCTTTTGCACCGGCACTTTTTCTGCTCTTACGCTGATTTTTTTCTTATTCTTTTTTTGAAACATTTCAAAAAAATTGTCAAAACTAAAAACATACACAATGCTGCCGCCCGAATTAGCGTTGCTCTGCAAATTTACGTCATAATTGGTGAAATTATTTCTGTAATAAGCTTTTAACCGTAGCCTACCGTCATCCGTGAGGTTATATTCCAAAATCCAATCGCCCATCACACTTGAAAAATTTGTTTCATTGCGCACATTTGTGAACGTGCCCTCGCGCGTGAGGCGCATTCTTTTGTTAAAAAAAGTATAAGACAAACGCAGTTGCAAATTCGTCAGTGCTTCCTGCGACAATCCGTTCAAATCAATGTCTATTTGCAGGTCTTCATTCACTTGCGAGAGCCACGAACTGAGCTGATTAGTAAGCAGTTCGCTCAAATTATTGACGGCAGTTTGATTAATCCCCGCTATCATATTGTTCGGTTCGGAAAGTCTTTTCATCACAATCAAACTGAAAACCTGACGATTCAATTCTTGCTCATTGCTTGCAAGCAACTGTTTGAACGCCTGCACGTTTGCGTCGAGCAAAATCGGCGCGCCGCCCGCAACAATCGTCGTCGGATAGTCCCGAATTTCAATGTCAAAACTGATGTCCGGACTCATCAAATCGCCGCGCAAAAACAAATCCACAATAACAGGGTATTTTCGGCGAATTTCAGGGCGTTTCAAAATCGTGCTGTCCGCCCCGATAATTATCGGACCGAGCGAGGCACGCTGCGAATATTTTGCCGTAATGTTCAATTTCGCGCCGTAAGGATTGCCGTCCCATGTAATAGTGCTGCCCGGCGCAACATCAAATTCTTTGTTAATAAAATTCATAAAGGTAAAATTGTATTTACCTTTTACAATTTCCATATCGCCGTACATTCTGAAATCGCCCTCCGTGTCAATAATCATTTTCATTTTCCCCTGCGCATTTCCGCGAATAATATCGCCGGCTTTTTGGTCAAAAATAATTTCCATGTAGGCGGAAGGGGCAATGTCAAAATTCAGAACGGTTTTAATATTGGTTTCAGAAATATTTTTTTCGCGAAACAATTTAGAAACGGCGGAATCAAGCATAAAATCGGCTTTTTTGAAGCGAATAAAGCTGTTTTCTACCGCTTCCGCGCCGCCGATAGGCATGTAAAATTTTGTATCATTTTCACTTTTCAGATTGACTTCAATATCAATTTTACTAAAATTTCCGGTCATTTTCCACGTTCCGGAGGCATAAGCCGTTCCGTAATAGAGGTTATTGTCTTTTGCCGTTGTGTTCAGCGAAAGCACATTTTCGAGTGTTCCGTGCATATCGAAGCGAAAATTTTCATAATTTTCGTGAAAAAGTCCGCCGTTAATGAAAGCGGGTTTACCGAAACGGTCGCTGAGTTTAATTTTGTCGAAAAATATACCGTTGTGTCGAATGAGAATTTTATCATCAAAACGCAAATCGGTGTTGAGATAGTCAATTTTAAAACCGCCGCGCGAAACAAAAGCTTCGCCGTTGAACATCGGTTTTGCCAATTTTCCGCTCACTTTGAACGCGCCGAAAATATTGCCTTGCAAATCAGACAAAATATCTTTGACAAAAGGCTGAATGAGTTTGAATTTACCGTTGACCACCTTGATAACCGCGTCAATTTGTTCATTTTCTTTGTTCATGTCCACAAAACCGTCGAGCGCGAGAACTTCGCCGTAGCCTTGTTTAATGCCGCCGTCAATTAAAAATTTGTTCAAACTGTCTTTCCAAGCGACTTTTAAGTCCAAATTGCCGAGCGGAATTTGCTCAAAAGAGAGTTTTTGAATGCTCAAATCGGCATTGATGACCGCTTTTTCAAAAACATTATTGAGCGATAAATCCAAATTTGCGGCACCGCCAAATTCATAACCGATAAATTTTGACAAAATTTTGATGTCAAAATGATTGAGGTGAAAAGCGAGTTGCTCGTCCGGTTTTTTGTCTAACGCGCCCGTGATGCCAAATTCTTGCTTGCCCGAGCGGAAGAAAATACTTTTTTCAAAACTAATTCTTTCGGGCAAAATACCGACGAGGATTTTATCTTCGCTCACCCAATCGTCGCCCAAGACGCGCAAGCTGTCTACAAAAGCCGTAAAAAGCCACTTCGGTTTAGAAAAATCTAATTCTCCGCGCAGCGCAAGCGTATCACTGCCGTTTTTAGCGTCAATATTGGCAGAAAAGAAAACACTTTCGTTGTTGAGAACAGCGTTAAAATACAGTTTTTGCATTTCGGCAAAATAGGTCATTTTTTCACTCGAAAGCGTTATTTCAGAATGAATCGGGGCAAGTTTTCGGTTTTTTGAGGCATCGAGTTGCAAAAGTAAATGCCTGAAAAGCAAGTTGTTGCCCAAGGCAAGCGAATCAATCGCACCGTTGACAAATAAATCCCATTCTTGGTCGAGAATGAGCTGTCCGTTGAGGTAGGCATCGGGCGTGATGTACGCCGCGCTGTCGACAAAAATGCGAAGAACGGGGGTGAGATTTTTGGCAAAAAAATCAATATTGACCGTTTGAATGGACGAATCGGCAATATTGAGTGGTGGAGGCATCAAAGTATCGTTGATGTAACGCAGGTAGTGTTTTGCCGAGCCGTAAATTTCGTTGTACAGGCGCGAAATATTGTAATCGCCGTCCGTAAAAAGGTCAAAATAATCATTTTTAAAAATCAAACGCCGGTGCCCTTCCGATTTTTCGGAGAGAATAAGCAAGGAGTCAAAATTAATTTTTTTCTCTTTTAAGGCGACAGAATTGTTCCGAAAAATCAAAGTCCCCGTTCCCTCATCTATGTCTGCGCCGCTGAATTTGATGTCGGCTTGCGTTGAGACAGTCAATTCGGAATCAAGCAATTTTAACTTTTTGAAATCGGACTTCTGCAAATCAAGTCGCAAATCAAACTTTTGTTCCGTCAAATTAATAATTCCTTCCGACTTCGCGACGAGATTTTTATCATTTACGCTTGCTTTTCCGTCAAAAACGCCCGCGTGCATTTTCCCGGCAAGGTCTAAATTTTCATAAGCATAGCCGAGCAAGACGACGGTGTCAATGTGAACATTTGTTTCAAAAACGGCTTCATTTTTCAAAAAACCGCTGCCCTTAATGTGTCCGTTGAGGCTGATTTTGCCCAAATCAGGTTCGTCAATCCATTTTCCGAGCTCAAATTCTTTTAAAGTCAATTCTCCGTCATAACTTTTTTGATGCAAATTCATGTTCAAATCAGCTTTAACCATTCCGAGCGCGGTTGAAAAAATGCCGTCGGTTACGAAATTATCGGCTGTGCCGCCGAAATTGCCCGTGTAGGTGATTTTCCCTAATTTTTGGACGAGATGGTGATAATTTTTCGGCACAAAATGCAGCAAATCGGCAGCGGAAAGATTGCTTTTTTTGAGTTGAATGTCCATGTCTGCGAAATCGGTATCGGGCAAACCTTTAAATTGCATATCGCCGAATTCCATCGTACTTCCGCCGAGCGAAAGCACAATATTTTCTGTTTTCAAATCCGCTACCGTGCCGCTTGCCTTGCCTTTCAGTTCGAATGTGCGATTGTAGGGTGTAAAAAAGTCGGAAAAATAAGCTAAATCGCGCGTACTGACACGACTTTTATCGACATTGGTTTTTAAAATGACTTTATTGTTAAAATCCAAAAAGTCCTTCATGTCGTTAAAATATAATCCCAAAAAATCCTTTACATGACTTTGCCCTACTGCTAAATCCAAGTCCGAAAACGTCATTGTGCTGTGCGTATAGCGAAAAAAAGTGCTCAAAGAATGTACATTCCAAACCAAATTGGGTTCAATTGCCCGCAATTTATCGGCATAAAGTTCAATCGTATCGTCCGCGACACGAAAATTTTGAACATCGGCGTTAATTTTGGAGAGTTCGAAGTGAAAATAATCGAAATATCCTTTCGGAAGCGAATCGCTGTTGACATCGTTAAAACTGAAATAGCTGTCTTCGAGGCGAATTTCGGGGATTTTCAAGACAAATCTTTGATAAGTTGTATCGCGCAAAGTATCGGAGGAAAGGCGGTCAAAAGAAGCAATCCATTCGTTAATATTCAGTTCTTTGTTGTCTTTGTGATACCACAAATTCACAGCCGCGCCGCAGAGATATGCTCTTTTCACTTTAATTTCGCCGTTTTCGTAGAGTTGAAGGGGAGAAAACTCAACACGCAATTCATGCACTTTTATCAAAGTTCTTTTTTCTCGGTCTCGAATCAAAACATCTTTCAGGAGAATCTCGCCGAAAACATCTAATCGAAACAACTTTGCCGAATACTCAAAACCGGTTTGAGACGAGAGGTAATTGAGGGCAAATTGGGCGAGTTGAGTTTGCACAAAATAGAACAAAAAAGGCAGGAAAAGCACAAAAAAAATCAGCAAGAGGGTGATTTTTTTGTACACTCCGAAAATTTTCCGAGCCGCTTTTTTTAAAAAATGCCTTTTTTTCAAAACCTTTTTTGAATTGGTGAACAGCTTAAGATATAAATTTTTGTAGTTTTGGGATAGTGCTGCAAATATAAGAAATGGAAACAAGATACAATAAGCGTTTGGGCGATTTGTTTGACTTTTTTTGCCGATTTTGTATTTTTTGGGAAT
>JBPOJO010000223.1:0-14666 GCA_052033485.1 Bacteroidota bacterium
CGCGTATTATGCCAAATCTGCCGGACATGAAAAAGCATATTACATTGTTTTTTGTCCAAATGACGTTCGCTATCATGAGCGCGTTAACGAAAAAACCGATAATATAGAGGGAGTTGAAATCATTACGTACCTCATTCGTTACGACACAAAAGCTGTTTGGAAACATTACAAAACCGACGATGAAGAATAAAAACGGTACAATCTTTTCAATCGGCAATTATCAATGTGTAATCGGCAATGATAACTGCTCATTGATAATTGCAGAATTGCCAATTGACTGCGACTACGGTTTCAGAAATTACGATAAAAGGCAACGCAGATTTACGTCTTAAGACCCGCTGAGGGCGAAGTATCCGGAATTGACTCCTTTTCAGTATGCGAGTAATTCTCCGATTTCGGAGATTGATTTAGATGGGTTGGAGTTTATGCGCAAAACAGATGAGCAAGAAAACATTACGGGTGCTGAGTATGTTGGTTATGACAAGGCGGCAAACCTAAAGAAGGTAGCGTTCCTGCTGTTGCTTATGTAAAAGATAACATTCTTTGGGTAGCTCCGCGGGCAAAATGTAAATTCATTTGGAATTTATTTATGATTAAAAACAAAAAGTAATGCTAATTATCTTGAGAACCGCCTTTTTGAGTTTAGTTATCTATTCTTGTTCAAATATTTCAGATAAAAATGATTTGAAAGAAGAAAAAGTTCGTTGTGATACTTTTATACGCAAAGAAATTCTCCCCATGAACTTTGGCAGCGTTACCAAACAAAGCAACTTGGATTCTGTTGACATGATAGTTTACAACAATGTAAGAGCTTCAAGACTTAAAAACATTTTTGTTTCAGACGAATCACAAAGAGTTTACATTAATGACAAAAATTTTTCTAATACATATCTCCCTAAAAAGGGAGACACTTTAGTAACTTTTACCACAAAAGACATCTTTTTGGTAAAAGTTACTAAAGTTTTCAAAGCGGAAGAATATTTTGATTCCCCGCCACCTCCGAACTCTTATGGTTTTACTTATGACTCGTTATATGTTCTTGGTCAAGGAAAGCCTGTTTCAAACTATCCTTTTGAAAAAAAACTCTTTTGTAAGTTTAAATTCGCAGATTTGAATGAAATTAAAAATTTAGACAGCTTGGATGCCAAAGAATTATTTACAAAAATAGGGGAAAAGCAAATTCCGTATTTTAATGAATGGGAAACGAGATGGAAATCTTACAGCGTTAACTTTTCGAAAGGAAAATCTAATTACTTTTATAATGGCATACTTCGCCCTCTTCGGGTATGCAAAATTGGAAAAAAATTTTTGGTTGTTGTTCAAATCTCGAATGAAGAGTATTCTCAGTTACATTATTTCGAATTATCAAAAGATTTGCAAATTAAATTATTGTATATTCCTTATATGGCTTAAACCTCCCAAGACGTTTTCGCCTCCCGATTTGACTATTTTTCAGGCGACTACACGGGCACCAAAGCGAGTGTGAGCGGCACGCTCGCCTCCTCGCACCCCTACACCAACCTTTACAACGGCAATATCGGTTCGATGAGTACGAAGTTGTCGCTGTTTGGGATATTGACAAGGAATTTCCATTACGACCAACTCAATCGTTTGAAAAGTGCAGAGAAATCGGATTTGAGCAATCTTTGGCGCGTGTCTTTTTCCTACCTCCCCAACTCAAAGCAAGGAGAGCAATGTATGTGCAACCAAGCATTTGAAGAAAAAAATAACAAAGATTTTTGGAGACATTTCGCAATTTCGCAAACACAAAATTTTCATACTGCGGCAGGCTCTTGTCGCAAACAGAAACACAAACGTCGGCGATAGGATTAAAAAAAATTGCGTGCGTTCTTAAAATTTGCAGTATTCTTTTGCTCCTGTATTTTTCTTTTTCCAAATTTTTGAAAATTATCAAGGCGTTTTCGATTTGCCCCTCCCGAATGAGCAAATTTTCCTGTTTTATTTTACCGTACGAAAAATATTCGTATTTTTACAACAAATATTTAAGTGCATATTGCCCAAAAATTGCTGAACAATGACCTCAGATAAAATTTGCAGCCTTGCCGAAGCGACCGAACGCGCAAAAAATTGGAAAAAACAAGGCGAAAAAATTGTTTTTACAAACGGCTGTTTCGATATCTTGCATCTCGGACACGCCGATTATCTCGAAAAAGCCTCAAAAGAAGGCTCAAAATTGATTGTCGGTCTTAATTCCGATTCCTCCGTCAGACAACTAAAAGGCAGCTCGCGACCTCTCAACCCCGAATATGCCCGCGCAAGACTTTTGGCTGCCTTGCAATTTGTCGACTCGGTCGTTATTTTTGAGCAAGAAACGCCCCTCGAACTTATCCTCCAAATCATGCCCGATGTGCTCATCAAAGGCGGCGACTATGACCTCTCAAACATCGTCGGCGCAAAAGAAGTGCACGATAACGGCGGAAAAGTTTGCACGATTCCACTCGTCGACGGTTTTTCGACAACCAATATTCTCGAAAAAACTGTTAAATCTGCCCAAGCAAAACCCAAACCGATTTGTATTGAAAAGTTTACGACAAAGTCCAAACGAACAGGCAGACAAATCAACGGCGATGTGCGTTACCTCAACGGCGGCACAAAAATGCATCTTTTGATTTTTGCACACGGTTTTAAAGGTTTCAAAGATTGGGGCTGTTACGATTTGGCAGCAAATTATTTTGCGGAAAACGGTTTTGTTTTTGCAAAATTTAACTTTTCGCACACCGGATATCTAAACGGCAATGAAACAGATTTAGAAACTTTCGGCAATAATAATTTCAGCATAGAAGCTGACGATTTAGCCTCAATCTTGGATTATTTTCTCGCCGAAGGAAATGATTTTGCCCGGCTGATAAATCAACAAAAAGTTACTCTTATCGGTTTCAGTCGCGCTGTACCGATTGTGATAACGGTAGGTTGCGAAGACAGTCGCGTTGCCTCTATAGTTTCGTGGTCGGGAATGTCTGACATCAATCTTTTTTTGCCGCCTCATGAAATCTTGGAAAAATGGCGCGAAACAGGGGTTTTTCATGTTAAAAATGCACGAACTAACGAGATTTTGCCGATTTATTATCAGTTTTATGAAGATGCCGTCAAAAATGCAGAGCGTTTTTCCGTTGAGAAAAATTTAAAAAATCAACACAAAAAACCGCTCCTCATCACACACGGGGACGCAGACGAAACTCTGCCCGTTTCTATGGCGGAGGACTTATTCGATTGGGCACAAAAAGCCGAAAAATTTATCATTCCGGGTGCAAATCACACTTACGGTGCATTTCACCCCTATCCGAATGAACATTTGCCGGAAGATTTTGAAAAAGTCCTTTGCTTAACCGTTGATTTTTGTAACAGACTTTTATAGTAACATGACCGAAAAATTGCATGAAAATCAGCCGCCGCTTGTCGCCGCGCTCGAATACGCTCAACTTCTACACGAAAAACAAATAATTTCGGGAACAAACGAACCCTATTTTGCTCATATTTGTCGTGTTTTTGGCTATACTAAAAAATTTGTCGGGAAAAACCTTCTCCTGCGGACGGACGCACTCATGATGGCTGCTTTGCACGATACGATTGAGGACACGGAGGTTTCTTATGCTCAAATTGAACAAAAATTCGGAACTTTTATTGCCGACGGCGTTGCGGCGTTGAGCAAAAACAGCCGTTTGCCCAAAGGCTTACAAATGGCGGACAGCCTCAATCGCATTTTGGCACATTCACGCGAAGCAAGAGTGGTCAAAATAGCGGACAGAACTGACAATATCAGCGTTCCGCACCCGTTTTGGACTGATGAAAAAAAGTTGGAATATCTCAAAGAATCGCTTTTAATTTATCAAACACTCTCGGGCGTAACGCCGGAAGGCGATGCGGAACTCGCGTTAAAAATTGTTAATTTTTATACGCATTTTAAAAGTGAAGAGTATGCCGTTCCTGTCAAATCTTTGTTGCAAAATTTCCCTAATTTTGACCGAAAAAACAGCGGAAATTTTATTCTTGAATTTTAATTTTTGTAAGAAAACCAACAAGCAATATGGAAAAAATGGCTGAACGCGCGTGGCATCTGCTTGCCGACGAAGTAATTCACGGTTGGGAAATGACCGTAAAACTTTTGCCGAATCTCATCGTGGCGACTTTTGTAATGTTAATAAGCATTAAATCGGCAAAAATTTGTTCATTACTTTTCAGAAGACTTTTGATAAGATTTTCGGTATCAGGAACAATTTTAAGTGCTTTTTCAGGCGGAATGTACTATTTTGTAATTGCAGTCGGCGTTTTTGTTTCATTAGACGTGTTAGATTTGAACCGTTTGGTCGTTTCTTTGCTTGCGGGCGCGGGTGTCGTGGGTTTGGCGTTGAGTTTTGCCTTTCAAGACTTGGCGACAAATTTTATTTCGGGCATTTTTATCGCCTTTCAACGCCCTTTCAAAACAGGCGATTGGGTCGAAACAAACGGATTTCTCGGCTCCGTGGTCGAAATCGGGATTCGTTCGATAAAAATAAAGACAGAAGACGGACAAGATGTTATTATTCCCTCCAAAGAAATTTTACAAAAACCTTTAAAAAACTACATCAGCACCCCCGAAAGATTAATCACTTTGAGTGTCGGCGTTTCCTATCATGACGATTTGAGAAAAGTACAAAAAGTCGTAACAGAAATCATTTTTTCGCAGCCCGAAACGGATAAAAGTAAGGAAATAAGCGTTTCTTTCTATCAATTTGGGGCAATGAGCATTGATTTTTGGGTAAAATTTTGGGTCAAATCGGGAGAACACCATATTTTTTTGAAAGCGCAAAGTGATGCCGTGATAGCGATAAATGAGGCATTCGCAAGAAACGGAATCACGATTCCCGCAGCAAAAACCGGCATAATGTTGCGAAACGACGAAGACAGCGAATAAAACGCCTTCCTTTTTGGACTTTCGTGTTGTGAGGCGGAGAAGTACGGTAAAAAGCAAATTTCAAAAAAATTCAAAAAAACCTTATTCTCCCCCTCGCTCCTGACTTCGTTTGATGTCTTTTTCTTTGATGCTCTCTCTTTTGTCAAAAAGTTTTTTGCCGCGCGCAAGGGCAATTTCAATTTTTGCCAAACCTTTTTCGTTGATAAAAAGTTTTATCGGCACGATGGTATTGCCTTGGTCTTTTAATTTTTTTTCCAAACGGTTAATTTCCGTCTTTTTTAACAAAAGTTTACGGTCTGCTTTCGGCTCATGGTTGCGCAAATTTCCCATTTCATATTCGGAAATGTGCATATTTCTGATAAATAATTCGCCGTTCATCAAAAGACAATAAGCGTCCTGCAAATTCACCTTCGACATTCTCACGGATTTGATTTCAGTGCCGCGCAAGACGATTCCTGCCGTGTAAGTTTCCAAGAAATGATATTCAAAAGAGGCTTTTTTGTTGCGCAATTCCACCCTTTTCAATATTTCTTTTTTCGTTCCGCCCATATTTGCAGACAAATTAAAGCCGATAAAATCGGAAATTAAGGAAAATTAAAATAAAAAAAACAATTTAACATGAGTATTCTGCAAGTAATCAGCTTGCGATTTAGAACATTCAGGCTACAAGTTGATAACTCGCAATAAAGCTTTGCAAGCCGGCTAAATAGTTGAAAAAATGTTCAATTTACCTTTTGAAAAAAGAATCGACAAATTCTGTTTTATCAAAAATTTGCAAATCTTCTGTTTTTTCGCCGACTCCGATATATTTAACCGGAATTTTAAATTGCTCCGATATACCGATAACAACGCCGCCTTTTGCCGTTCCGTCGAGTTTCGTAATCGCAATCGCCGAAACTTCCGTTGCTTTTGTAAATTCTTTCGCCTGAATAAAAGCGTTTTGTCCCGTACTTCCGTCGAGCACCAAAATTACCTCATGCGGCGCGTCGGGGATTTGTTTTTGAATCACGCGGCGAATTTTTCCGAGTTCGTTCATCAAATTGACGTTGTTGTGCAAACGCCCTGCGGTGTCAATAATGACCACATCTGCCCCTTCCTTTTGACCTTGTTCGACCGCTTCAAACGCCACGGTTGCAGGGTGAACATTCATTCCTTTCGAAACTACGGGTACATCAACCCTTTTTCCCCATTGAATCAACTGCTCCACAGCCGCCGCACGAAAAGTATCCGCCGCTCCGAGCAAAACTTTTTTTCCGTTGCTTTTATATTGAGCGGCAAGTTTTCCGATAGTCGTCGTTTTTCCGACCCCGTTTACCCCCACAACCATTATCACATACGGGCGCGTACCTGCGGGCGTTTCGAATCCGACTTCGGTTTTGTCATTGTTGATGAGCAAAGCGGCAATTTCTTCGCGCAAAATGCGGTCAAGTTCTTCCGTTCCTGCGTATTTGTCGCGTTCTACTCGCTCTTCTACTTTTTTAATAATTTTAACAGTCGTTTCAATACCGACATCGGAGGCGATTAAAATATTTTCAAGTTCGTCCAAAACCTCGTCATCAACTTTTGACTTTCCAAAAATGGCTTTATTGAATTTTTCAAAAAAACCCGCTTTGCTTTTTTCAAGCCCTTTGTCAAGTGCGTCTTTGTTTTCTTTGGTGAATAGTTTTTTGAAAAAGCTCATACATTTTGAAATTTTGATGCAAGGTAAAATTTATGCAAAAAAAGGCATTTTTTTTCATTTTCTCAAAAAAATTTTAATGAAAAAAAATTTTAATGAAAAGAATTTGAAAATTCAAAAATCAAGTGCAACTGTTTTCTTGATAATTTGAAAAATAAAAAGGCATTTTGTTTTTTAAGCAAAAGAAAATTTTGTTATTTTGCGTTATTCCGCAACGCACATGTGAAGTCGGCTGCCGCTAAATTTTTTAATTTTTTTTAAAAAATAAGTACTGCCGTCTTTTTCAAAGAGAATAAAAATTGTAAATTCACCGAAAAAGTGCCGACGACACACTTTTATTCCCTTTCGACTCATAATTTCGTGTTTTTTTGCAGCACTGTTTTCCAAAAATCGCGCGGACGAATCGAAATTTGCTTTTATTTTACTACGATTCTATCACTCAAAAGAGGATAAGACAATTTTTTAAGCATGAGAACAAAACATCAAATTCTGAGCATAAAGAAGATAATTTATATCTTTTTGCCGGTTTTCTTTCATTTTTTCAACACTTTTTCTGCTCAAATTACCGACAGTTTGACGGCTTATTGTCATCAATTTGACATTTTGAATAAAGATATTCGCGACGGTAAAATTGAAAAAGAAAATGCGAAAAAGAAATTTACATTCATTATCCAAAAAATTCAAAAATATGCCGGCAATACACCCGAAACTAAAGCGATTTTCCCTCTTCGCGGCTATACTTCAAAAGTAATCGGCGGCAAAAACGGCGAAGGATATGCCGCAAAGTTTTACGATTATTTTGCAGGAAATAAGCACGGAGCGCACCCTGCGCACGACATTTTTATTTATGACCTCAACCAAGATTCGCGCGATGACAACACGAAAAAGCCCGTTGATGTGCTCTCAATCGGCGAAGGCGTGGTAGTTTCGCTGACCGAAACATGGGAGCAGGGGAGCGATTTGCGCAGCGGGATTGCCGTTGTGGTGTATGACACGCATCGAAACGGGCTTTTTTTTTACGTGCACAACAGCAGTTTGAACGTAAAATTAGGGCAAAAAGTGAAAGCAGGCGACAAAATTGCGGAGGTCGGGCGAACCGGCAAAAATGCTTTCGCAAAACGCTCTCCGACGCATTTGCATTTAATGTTTTTGAAAATTAACGAAAAAAAATTACCGGCACCTGAAAATACTTTTCAACTCTTGAAAACAGCCGTTTTAATAAAAAATTAAACATTGTTAAGAGAATTTATGAGCGACTTAAATTCGTTGAAAAGACACAAGAGACGACGAAGTTTTATGATTTTTTTTGCAAAAAAAGTCGTAAAATTTCAATATTAAACAGCCCCTTTTTAACTTTTTATTGAAGTAAAAAAATTACACGCTCAAAGACGGAAGTTAATAATTGAACCAAAAAAGCCGCGTGCCATAAGTAATAGGCAAGTCCCGGTTTAACATTTCGCTCGTCTCCGCCCTCATTGACCAACATTCTTTTGATTTTCAAAGCAAAAAAAGCAAGCGAAAAAGCAATCAAAGCAGCCGCAAAAGCCAACCATGCATTAATATCAAACCACAGAAAAATCAGCGAAAGGAAAAAAAAGATGTTGCCGAGCCACGCCCAAAAAGCTTTCATATTGTAAATAAAAGCAAGCACGCCGAGAAAAAAACAACTCGCACCCGACCAACCCGACTTGTTAGTGTCTTTGTATTCAAACGCAGTAGGCGCGAGGGAAAGCAGCCAAAGCGCGGCGGCGGCTATCAGACAATAATCAAGCTGAAAAATATTGCTCATTTTTAAAGTTTTTTAATATTACAGATTTTGGGTAAGCGCGAAAAAAAGAATATTTGCCCCCATTTTTAAAGCCTGCTGACGCACTTCTTCGGGGTCATTATGAACTTTCGGGTCTTCCCAACCATTGCCCAAATCACATTCGTAGGAGTAAAAACAGACAAGTCGCCCTTCATAAATCAAACCGAAACCTTGTGCAGGTTTTCCGTCATGCTCATGAATTTTGGGTAAACCGTTCGGAAATTGATATTTGATATGATAAAGTTGATGCGAAAAAGGCAATTCAACAAAGTCTAATTCCGGAAAAACTTTTTTCATTTCCTGACGAATAAATTTATCCATGCCGAAATTATCGTCTATATGCAAAAAACCGCCGCCGATGAGATATTTTCGCAAATTTTCGGCTTCTGCAGTCGAAAAAACGACATTTCCGTGTCCGGTGAGGTGCAAAAAAGGATACAGAAAAATATCCGGCGAACCGACTTCTGCCGTTTCCTCTTGCGGGTTAATATTGGTGAAAAGATTTTTATTGCAAAACTTTATCAAATTCGGCAAAGATGTTTTGTTTGCATACCAATCACCGCCGCCGCCGTACTTAACTTTTGCAATTTGAAAAGCGTATTGTTGGTTTTGCTGTCTGTTTTGTGCAAAAAGAAAAGTCGTGCAAAGAAAAAAAAACGTTGCCGAAAAGAGAAGTTGTAATTTCATTCGTTCAATAAATTTAGAATAATGCAAGATTTTAAAGCCGCAGTTTCGGTGCGGAGACGGTGATTGCCTAAATGTACGGGTGAAAAATCATTTTGCAGCGCGATTTGCACCTCATTTTCCGTAAAACCACCCTCCGCCCCTATCAGAACGCAATATTTGCCTAAGGGTTTAGCTCTTTTGAAAAGATTTTCGGTATTTTCGGGTGCAATATGCGCTATAAATTTTTGTTCGGCAGTCATTTTTTCAAAAAAATTTTGCAACTTTATAGGCTGATGAATTTGCGGCAAAAAAAATTGTTTGCTTTGTTTCATTGCCGAAAGTGCCTTTTTTAACATTCTGTCGTGATTAAGTGCCTTTTTTTCAGAATGTTCGGTAAAAACAAAGGAAATTTCATCTATACCGATTTCAGTTGCTTTTTCGACAAAAAATTCCATTCTGTCTGCGTTTTTGGTCGGCGATAAAGCAATATGAATGGAAAAAGGTTGTTTTTTTTCAAATTTTTGAAATGACATTCTTTTAAAAGCAGGCTTTTTTCCGCTCAAATTTTCCCCCCTGACCGCGGCTATACCGCCTTTTCCGTCGGTAAAAAAAATTTCTTCGCCCTCCCTTATGCGCAGAACGCGCAAATGCGCCCATTCGTCCTCATCAAGCGTAAACTTTTCATTTTCAGCTAAATACGGGTAATAAAAAATTTGTTCGATATGTTTTTCGTGCAACATAAATCTTCAATAAGATGAGTTTTGCGGCAAAAATAGTAAATTTCGACTTTGTTTCCTAAGTTTTGAAAAGATTTCGCAGCTTAAATTTCCGGAGAAAAATGATTTTTTGAGAAAAAGAAAACAAAATTGTGTTTTTTTGTCATCTTATCCCTATAATTTTTGCAAAATATTTTTTTTTGATTAAATTGTGAAAAAAAACAGCAATGCAGCATTACTACCCGCTTTTTAAGGACGTAGAAAATTTTTACGGAGAATACTCGGGACGCAAAACCCTCATTTTTTTTAAAGGAATTGTCCGACAAAAATTATTGGAGGAATTGACGGAAAATATTGAGCGCGACCCTTGCATAGAAGATGAGGTGGTGCGGGGAAAACTTTTAGCAATTTTTATAGAAATTTCACAAAATGTCAGGCTTCATTCTGCGGAAAAAGAAATTTCGGAATTTGAAAAAAACGGTCGGGGCTTCATTGCGATAACGGAAGATGAATTTTCTTTTTGCGTATCCTCTTGTAATCTTGTTGATGAAAAATCCGCAAAATTATTGGAAGCACGTGTAAATTATATCAATTCGCTCAGTCACGAAGATTTGCGCGAATATTTCCGCCGCGAACGCCGCAAACCGAAGCGCATTAATTCTGTCGGTTCAAACATCGGATTGATTGACATGGCGCGTCGTTCGGAAAATAATTTGTTAATAGGATTTAAAAATATTAACGAACAAAAATTACTGTTTTCACTGCGTGTGGTAATCAATAAAAGTTGCTCAATGAGCATCAGAAATAAGAAGTAGGTTTTATGCCGCTTGAAAAGACACAAGTGAAACGACGAAGGAGTAAAAATTTGTTAAATATTTAGTCTGACTGTACCGCGAGCTTTAGCTTGCGGATTTGGAGGAAGGTATCGTGTTACAAGCGAATGTAAGTTCGCCGGCTAAAGCACGCGCTACATTCCGAGTAAACCGGCAAACAGTTACAAAATTTGTTAATTTTAAACAGTCTAAATTACACATATTTTCAAAACATTGCCGTTATCTGCACTCGCCCCGTATGCACAACGGGAAATTCTGCCGATTTTCTTCCGTTGTAATTTACATTCAGTCGCAATCCATTGAAGATATTTTGCTGCACATTTATTTCCCACTGCCAATTTGCTCCGATTTGCAGAGCATCGAGCATTTCGTAAGCCAAAGGCGTATCGGGAGAAGCATCGTAAGAAATTTTAGTAAATTTAACTTTTATGCTAAAAATTCTTTCCGGCATCAAAGAGCGAATCTCCGTTCCGGTCGAAAAAATGTTTGATTTTTCGCTCGTTATGGCATTTTTTTGTGTAAAATCAGCAGAAACAGTTGCTCTCCAACGATTATTTACCTGCCAAGCAAGTTCGGGCATTGCAGCAAGATGTGAGAATAAATAATTTCTGTTCGCCATAAAATCCGAGCGCGATTCTTTTTTTGCCCACAAAAAAATCGAGCGAAAAATATAGTTTTTTTTCACACTGAGGCGAAAAATAAAGCGATTCTCAAGGGATTCTCTTTTTTCAAAACCGCCCGCAAGCAAATTCTTTTGATTATATTTTCCGTAAGCCCATTCAAGCGAAAATATTTGATTTGTTTTGTTAAAAAAAAGGCTTGACCGCCAAACTTCCTTTTCTGCAATAATATTTTTTTCATTTTTCTCCGTCGAAAAGGGCAAAAAGCGATTGAGCGTATTGTCGGAGGTGTTTTTTTGCAATGAAGAGAGCGAAAAAATATTGGAAAATCGGGCTAAAAAAGCGCGCAAATCGCTTCCTTTTTGCCATGAAAGCGGAAAATTTCCGACAAGTCGAAAAGTATAATCCTTTGAATAAGCATTGACAAAATCGCCTGAGGGCAACCAAAATTTAACAAAAATTTTCTCGTCGGGCAGAACGGCTTCGTAAAATTCGTTAATTTGTTGAACATTATCTTTGTTATCATCGCGCCACACGTGCGTTCCCTGACCGATGTCGACGGGTACATACACAAAATCCCTTTTTTGCTCGCGTCCTGTGCCGACTTGGACGATTAAATCGTGTTGCAAGGAACCTTGAAGGCTTTTCCCGCGCCATTCAAAGTTGCCGGCAGTTGTTTTGTCATTAATTGTAAATTTTTCGACACCCTTAACTTCACGAAATACAAGATTCATGCGTAAAACATGATTTTTTTGTTTCAAAGACCATTCTCCTCTGTATGTTTTTGTATCGGTATAAGGCGAAATTTTACCGCTGTCAGGGACAAAATCCCGCCTTTGCGAGGTTTCAATGTAATAGTTAAAAATACCGACCGTGTCATTTTTTTTAACAAACATTTTATTTTCTTCATAAAACATTGCGGACGCAAGCACTGAGTCGCGAGCATTGACAATTCTGTTTTTGTCATTTTCGTGCCGCACGCCAATTTCTCCCGCACGTGTATGCGCGGAAAGCGATAAATCATACCTTTTCCAATGCGAAACGCGCTCGGGCGTTTGTGAAAAAAGAATAAAATATCGGGCATCAATTGTAAAAAAAGCAAAGCCTTTTCTTAACAAAAAAAGGTGCTGATTGCCGGAGAGATTATTTTTTTGATGCCGAAAAGCATTTTTTCCTGAAAAAAGCAAAACATCATTTTGTTTTTGAAAAAATTTTCTCTTTTCGAGGCTGTCCTTCTCGGTTCTTATCTTTTCAAAATAATATTCTGTTTGCAAAATATTTTCTCTGAAATAGCCCTGTGTTGTGCTGTAAGACCAATCTCGGTCAAATTCAATCGGGCGAAAACGGTCAATCGAACGAAAATTTTCATTGTCATATTCTAATTCTGCAGAAAATTTAGTTTTATTTTTTCCTAATTTTTTTTCCCATAAACTTCTGTTTTCACTCAAAAAAGCCAATTTAAAAGCCTCACCGATATTGTCCTCGTTGTGTTTTTCGGAAAGTAAATTAGCATCTTGTTGGCTCAAAGCCGCTTCAAAAGAAAATTTTTCAAAGGAAGATAATTGATAACGCGACGCAAAAACGCTCATTAACTTTTGATTAGGCGCGGGAATAAGGCGAACGGGCGAAAAATTTCCCTTATTTTTTCCGACCCATACATACTCGCGTCCGTTTGCTTTGGCATCTCCCTGCCGGTAATCCCCTTGATTATCAGCTACTTGTGAAAAATTCAGCAACAAAAAAGGGGGAGTAGTTTTCGCGGCACGTACATAGACACGCACCGGCGTTCCGTCAGTCTCCGTCGTGTCCTTGTAAGTGTATAAAATGCGATTGACATCAAAATCATCCGTCATTTGCACTTGCGTTCCGTAAGCATCGGCAAGAGAATCGCCCGCATTTTTTAAGATACTTTTTGATAAAGAATCTAATGTAAAAGTCAAAGCTGCATTCGGATTATCTTTTTCGCGGTAAAAATTTGCCAAAAAAGACCATTTTCCGACATTCTGAGTGTGTTGAAAATGAATGATTGAGCGGTTGTAATATTGCGTTGCGTACTCAAATTCGACACGAATCCGCGAAAAACGCCCGATGACAACTCGGCTTGTAAAAGTCAGTTCTGCCGTGTTGTAATCAATTATGTAATCGAATTGAAAACCGCGTTTGAGCAAAATGCCGTCGAGAAAAACGCGCTCTGAAGCCGCCAAAATCATGATAAAACGCTCATTATTGCTGCCCGTGAGCCGATACGGACCTTGAACACCCTCAAAAACTTTTAAAGTCATATTTTGAAATTGACCTCGCGCTGCCGAGGCTGCAAAGCTTGTTTGCGCCGCAAAACGCTTTTTTTGCAGGCTGTCAGAAGCAAAAAAAGAATGTTTTAAAATAATTTGTCCCCCCATGACATTTTTTTGAAATTTTGAAAAATAATTTTCAGGATTTTTAAGCAAAATATTTCCCGCATTGAGAGTAAAATTTTTATGCTCAATCGTAACAATTACTTTGTCAAATTCTTGAATATTTTGCGTATTTCCTTCGGGTTGAAAAGGGACATTTTGGTCAGAAATAAGGGCTTTAACGGAAATATCTTCGCTCAATTTACCGTCTAATTGCATATTGAGTGCAGAATTGACAAAAACATCTTGCCGATTTCCGCCCGAAACACCGCGCGAAATGCTTCCTGTTTTTGCCAAACCCTTTGTTTCAAAAAAATCTTCATTTTCCTTTTTCTCCGCTCCTCTTCTGTTGTCAAAAACGGGCAAACTGTCGTAAATCGAACTGCCGAGATTAAATTCATTGTTGATACTGTCGTACTCCTTTTGAGAACGAAAATATTTTTTATCAGCAAAAATCTCGGGTAAAGTTTTAGCCGATAAAATGACCGAGTCGCAATGCAACAGTGTTTTTCCGTTGACAAAAAAAACCGTATCTCCCGAAAATATTAAGCTCGGAATTTTTTCGGATGGAAAGAATTTTTCAACGCGAATCGAGGGAATAAAAATATCATTCGGCGCGACCCAAAATGTCGTATCGGGCGACACACGTAAGTTTTTTACCTGAGCCGAAGCGTCCGTGAAAATAAAAAATAGTACAATGTAACTGACCAAACGAAGCAAAAAAGCCTTAGCATTCAAGAAAAAAGAATTTAGCGGAGAAAATTAAAACAAAAAAGCGACACTCGAAAGTGCCGCTCGAATTTCACTAAACGGAAAAATCCTTAGTGTGAATTGGTTAAATAGGTAATGCAAATATGAAAAATGATTTCGATGATTCCAAGTTTTTTTGAAATTATTTTTGAAATTATTTAATCACCGATATTTGAGACTTTGTAATTACGGCAAAAATCAAAGCCTTCGCTTTAGTTAATTCAAAAAAAAAAACATAAAACCCATTTTAACCCAAAACCCAAAAGTGTTTAAGAACGGAAAAGAACAACT
>JBPOJO010000645.1:0-2242 GCA_052033485.1 Bacteroidota bacterium
TTTTGAGAGGGCTAATTTACACAAAAACTCGGCTAAAAGATGCGTACGCAACTCTTCTTCAAGTTCTTTGAATATCCGACAAGAAAAAATGCAATCGCTAAAAGGTTTGCAATCGAATTAAAATCGCACACCTGAAAAGATTCACAACCCAAATTTTGTTTCAGAAAACGAAATACAATTTATATCTTAAAACGCTGAATATAAGCATAATACACCTCTTTTGCGTCCTCAAAAGTTTTCACCTCTCGGTTAGTTATCAACAGCATCGGATTTTGTAACTATTTGCCACAATAAAACACTGATTATCAAATTGTTACAAAATATCAAAAATAAATTATATGTTTTTTGAAAATTCTTAATAACTTGATAATAAGCAATTTATTATTAAAGCAATTTTTTTATGCAATATTCAAAAAATGCAACTAATTGATTATCAAGTACATAAAGAGGCTAAATAGTTACGTTTTTTTTACTCGACTGTCTTTAAAACTTGACAAAAGGCGTGTAAGGTATTGAGAAAGTGCCATTTTGTTCTTGGTTTGGTGATAATTCATGTTGAAATATATGCTTATTTTTGATTTTGGGGAGATTTCCGAAGTTGTAAGAAAGTAAGTTTTTTTTGAAAAAAAATAAAATTTATCTGTTGATGAAAATTTGAAAGAAACTGTGCCGTATTTGTTTGCTGCAATAAAAATTTGTAATTTTGCAACTTACGTCTAATGTACCTTGCGTATGGAAAAAATTAGGTTGTTTTTTGAAGAAAATGCTTTCGGTGTGTGCAGAAATCTTGCCGAAAAAATTAACGTTTCGACTGAAAGTGTGAGAATGTTTTTTATCTACGCCTCTTTTATCACTTTCGGTTCTCCCGTCGTGATATACCTTGTTTTGGCTTTTGCCATCAGATTACACAAACATTTGCGCCGTTCTTGGCTTACTTTTAAGGGTTTTTAAATATTTTTATGCAAAAATCTATGGAATTTGTGTTTTATGGTCATTCTTGCTTAGCTGCTCATTTTAAGCGCGGCAAAATAATTTTTGACCCATTCATCAAAGAAAATAAATTAGCCGCCCACGTTCAATTTGATGCCGTTCGCGCTGATTACATATTGCTCTCACACGGGCATTTTGACCATGTTGCTGACACTTTGGAGCTTGCAACACGCAATAATGCGAGTTTGATTTCAAATCCCGAAATTAATTCTTGGTTCAAACAACAAGGGGTAACGCAAACAATTCCGATGAATATCGGCGGAAAAATCGAATTGCCCTTCGGCTCCGTGCGAATGGTCAATGCCATACATTCGAGTTCACTTCCCGACGGCTCTTACGGCGGAAATCCCTGCGGATACCTTGTTCAATCGCCGGAAGGAGCTTTTTATTTTGCCGGCGACACGGCTTTGCATTATGATATGAAGCTCATCGGCGAACTGTGGAAACCCGATACTGCCGTTTTGCCGCTCGGTGACCATTTCACTATGGGCGCGGACGATGCCGTCATTGCAGCGCAATTTTGCGGCGTTAAAAAAGTTATCGGCGTACATTTTGACACTTTTCCTTATATCGCCATCAAAAAAGAGGAAGTATATGCCAAGTTTCAGCGGGCAGGTATCGAATTAGTCTTGCCCGAAATCGGAAAACCGTTCCGAATTTGAGGCGCAATCCCCTGTTCGCAGCTACAAACTCGGGCAGAAAGTCCTGTATTAAAGCAAATTTCGCCCCCAAATGGAAGCTAAGTGCGCAAAATTCCGTTTGAGGATTGGTGAAAAATGTATCCCCTGCAAACTTCGAATATCAAATTTTAACCGACAATTTTTTGCTGTTGCTCAATAACATTAAAATTGTAAATGTTTTGTAAGCAGGTTCGCGAAAAAAATTCACCTGTACAATTTAGAAAATCGTGCAAAAAAAAACAGGAAAAATTTCCGAAGTGCTCGGATTATATAAAAATCGGCAACTTTTTATTCCTTTAACTTTTTTCGACTGTGTGCGTAGCGAGTGAAAATGAGCCAAAAAAACAAACTTGTCATTTTTTTTTGAACAAATGCAATTTTTTTGAACAAAAGTTGTAAATTGCCGCCGTTTTTTTGTGTACCGTGAGCATCGGGCTTTGCTCTCAACTCCGTACCCAAAAACACCGCGACAAAATTTTTTTCTCTTTTGAAAAAATAAGTCGGTGAAGATTGTTCATTTTAAAAACGCCATTATGAAAAATTATTTGCTTGCATTAGGTTTATTTTTCTTT
>JBPOJO010000021.1:0-10761 GCA_052033485.1 Bacteroidota bacterium
TTATTTGTAGAGTTTTTCGCGAATTGCCGTTGCTCTTTCGTCTACCTTAGAATCGGCTTCATATTTGTTTTTCAACTGTGCCGGGTCGCCGTCTTTTTCACCGTAAACTGCGGGGTTTTCAGCGTCTTTGGAAACATTCGGCGCGCTGTTGTGCTGACCCGGAATACAGGAAACCGCACAAATTGTCATGAGAAATAATGCAGCATATTTTTTCATAAAAAAAATTTTTTGTTTAACACGCCGTAAAATTAAATGCAAATTTTTTTATTGCCAATCAAAATTCAAAAATCTTTTTAAAATTGCTGTTTTCCCCTCAATGCAATTTTATGATTGGACGGACAGTGCCTCAAAATACTGACAAAATTACATTCATAATTCAATAATACGCCATTTTTTTAGTATTTTTGTCAGTAAAAAAAAATTTCCTGCCATATTTTCACTCTCCTACAGCTTTGCATTATTTTGGTATTAGCTTCGGGTGAAAAAACCGAGAAGTCAGTGTTTTACACCCCGTCGACATTTTGGTTAAAAAAATTTTTTAATTAAAAAAATTATGAACGCTACGGCAGAAGTCAAAGGAAATCTTAGTGTCAATACGGAAAATATTTTTCCGATTATCAAGAAATTTTTGTATTCCGACCACGAGATTTTTTTGCGCGAATTAATTTCTAACGCGGTAGACGCGGCGCAAAAACTCAAAAGGTTAGCGGCACTCGGCGAATATGCCGGTGAATTAGGCGATTTGCGTGTTGATGTCAGTTTTGACAAAGAAAACAAAACAATCACCGTCAGCGACAACGGAATCGGTATGACGGTTGAAGAAATTCAAAAATACATCAATCAAATCGCTTTTTCGGGCGCAAATGAATTTATTGAAAAATATAAAAATCCCGACGATGCCAAACAAATTATCGGGCATTTCGGCTTAGGTTTTTATTCTGCTTTTATGGTGTCAAAAAATGTCGACATCATCACGCGCTCGTTCAAATCCGAAGACAATGCCGCTTCACATTGGTCTTGCGACGGCAGC
Source organism: Bacteroidota bacterium (assembly GCA_052033485.1). Lineage (GTDB taxonomy): Bacteria > Bacteroidota > Bacteroidia > Cytophagales > Bernardetiaceae > JBPOJO01. The sequence continues at coordinate 1,031 of JBPOJO010000021.1, forward strand.
ACGACGTACAGCATTGAGTCGACAACGCGCGAATCGCGCGGAACGGACATCATTTTGCATATTGCGGAAGATTCGGAAGAGTTTTTGGATAAGTTTCGCTTGAGCGGAATTATCAAAAAATATTGCAAATTTTTGCCCGTCGACATCTTTTTTGACGGTGAATTGTTGAATAATAAGTTGCCGCTTTGGACAAAAAATCCCGCCGACATCAAAGATGAAGAATATTTGGCGTTTTACAAGGAGCTTTATCCGACGGCACATGACGAGCCGCAGTTTTGGATACACCTCAACGTCGACTATCCTTTTAATCTCACCGGCATTTTGTTTTTCCCAAAAATTCGACAAGACCTCAGTTATCAAAAAGACCGCATTCAACTCTATTCGAGGCAGGTTTTCATCACTGACGAAGTGAAAGACATCGTACCTGAATTTTTGATGCTCTTGCACGGGGTCATTGATTCGCCCGATATTCCGCTCAATGTTTCGCGCAGCTATTTGCAAGCAGACGGAAATGTTAAAAAAATTAACAGTTACGTTACGCGCAAAGTTGCCGAAAAACTCATTGAAATGTTCAAGGCAAATCGTGAAGATTACAACAAAAAATGGGAAAATATCGGCGTTTTTGTGAAATACGGCATTGTCAGCGACGAAAAATTTGCCGAAAAAATGCGTGATTACGCCTTAATCAAAAACACGGAAGGAGCATATTTCACTTTTGCCGAATACGAAGAGAAAATCGCCGATTTGCAAACCAATAAAAACGGCGCGAAGATTTTGCTTTATGCAAACGACACCGAAAAACAGCATACGTACATTCAAAATGCGCAAAAACGCGAATACGATGTTTTGCTTTTTGACGGTCCGATTGATGCGCATTTTATTAACCGCATGGAAACCGCGCGCGAAAAAGTATCGCTCAAACGAGTTGATGCCGACACGCTCGACGCTTTGATTGAAAAAGAAATCACCATTGAATCGCTTTTGAGCGAGGAAAAAATGCAGCGCGTTCAAAGTATTTTTTCGCTTGCCCTTGCGACGAGCGACGGTGAGGTGCAGGTAAAACCCCTCAATCCCGACGAAATGCCTGTTTCGATAACGATGAACGAATTTATGCGCCGCTTCCAAGATATGTCGAAAGGCAGCCCCTTCGGTGAGCATAAATTGCCCTCACATTTTACGCTTGTGGTCAATGCGAACCACCCGCTCATTCATAAAATGCTTGATTTGTCCGAAAAAGACGAATTAGACGCTTACCCGATGGCGAAACAGTTGTACGACTTGGCTTTGCTTTCGCAAAATATGCTTGTCGGCAAAAATATGACGCAGTTTATAGAAAGAACGCTCGTTTTTTTGTCGAAATAAACTAATTTTGAAGTCCTGTCGGCGATTGACTGCCCCGACAGGACTTTTTTAAGTATCGGCAGCAAAATAAAAAAATATGCAGCATCAACAAAACATCGGCTCTGAAAATTTTTCGGACGCGGATAGGCATAAACAACTATACGAAAAACAAAATCGGCAGAAATTTTGGGCGGACGGTTGGGAGGTAATTTTTGTTTCCGACGAAGAAAATTTGGCAAAATATTGTCAAAAATGGGCTAAAATCCCTGAAATTGCGGCGGATTTTGAATTTGACGACAACAGAAGGCGTTTCGGAAAACGCATTGCATTAGGGCAATTTTTTGACGGTCAAGAAATTGTTTTGGTCGATTTTTTATTGATAAAAAATCTCACGCCATTGCTTGAGCTTTTCCGCAATCCCAATTTGAAAAAAATATTCCATTCATGCAGTTCTGATTTGTTGCTTTTAGACGAGCTTTTTGATTGTCAATCAAAAAACATTGAAGACACATCTTTGATGTATAAAATAGCTTTTGATTACGGGCAAGACATTGGTTTAAAGACTGTTTTGCAAAATTTATTGAATATTTCTATCGAAAAAGAAGAGCAAACGTCTAATTGGCTCGAAAGACCGCTTCGTGCCGCTCAAATCACTTATGCGGCGCGCGATGTGAGTTTTCTTTTTAAAGTAAGAGACGAATTGAGGCAACATTTAGACGAAAAAAAATTTAAAATTTATGAAAATTCACGCAAAAATATTGACAATTTGCGGCACAAAAAGAATTTTGATTGGAAACAAACTTTTGTAAAAAAATACAAGCTGAGCCGCCGCGAAACTTTTCTTGCCTATAAAATGCTGCAAATCAGAGATGAAGCTGCAAAAGTTTGCGACCGTCCGCGTTATATGCTTTTGCAAGATGAAAAATTGACAGAATTTATTCGCAGTTTGCCGACAAATCGCCTTGAATGGGAATTATTTTTAGGGGTGCATAAACTTTTTGCGACTGCTTTTACGGCGGAAGATTTAATGAGCAGGTTTCAAAAATTTACGCTTCCCGAAGAAAAATGGGGATTATTGCCGGAGGATGTGAATTATTTTATTCGAAAATCCTTTCCCAATCAGCGTGAATTTTTGCTTTCCGAAAGGACAGAATTGTGGCAAAATGTGAAAAAAATATTAGAAAAAAAACAAAGTGAGGGCGAAAACAGCCTTAGTTTTTCGTACAACAAAGAAAAAGAAATTCTTTTTGAAGGCACGGAGAACAGTCTGAAAAGAACACAAGCGGCAATGATTGAGGAAATTTGTTTGCAAAATGAATGGGATTATACCTTAATTTCTTTTCCGTTTTTCGGTATTTTTGAGTTTTAAGGCACTTCTGTTTTTATTTTTCGCCGCCCTTGTTCGTACTTCATAAACAAGCCTAAAACCTTGTATTACAGTTGTTTGCAAAAAACAAACAAGGGCGGAAGTGTCGGTTGTTTCTCTATTATTTTTTCTCTTTCAATCTCAAATTAAACTCAAGTTGCAGCTCGTTTTTCAACTGAACGTTGTATTTATAGCTCGTATCGGCAGAAATTTCCAAAGCATGAATAAAGTCCGGAAGATTCGTAAAAGGCTCTAAATCAAGCGTTCCCGAATATTTTTCGCTTTTTGCTTGGTGAATTTTTTCAAATCTTGCATCGTATTCCTTGGCGTAAAGCAGAGCTTTAGGTGTGTGCGAAAATAATTTTCCCGAAAAAAACAACAAACACAAACAAGTCCATTTCAAACCCGTCCAAATGCCCCATTTTTTGCCGAAATCACTTACCGCACCGATGAGAAAAAAGATTAAAAACAAATTTGTATAGACAAAAAAGAAACTAACCGTGTAAGCCCGCAAAGCCTGAGTTGTTCCCGTGCCTATGCTCATGACCAATAAAATTCCCCAAAATGATAAAAAAGCTACCGGAAGAAAGGCAAGAATCGCCGCCAAAAGTAAATTTTCGGCAATTTTGGGGCGTGCAAATTTTACCTGCGCCCCCATCGGAATAAAAATAAAGGCAAATAAAATTCCGTAAAGTACTTTTAATTTGACAACGTCCCACAAAAAAGGCAACAAATTTATCGAAACTTTGATTCCCTCCGTCAGACTTGCCGGCACCGGCAAATTTTCCTGCCTGAATGCGTTCCCCGGCGCACCGAGCAGAATTACTAAGCCGATAATTTGCAGCGAAAATATCACTATCGCCAATGTTTTTTCTCTTGAAACGGCATTTTTTTTCCAAATTCCGTAAGCAAAAAAAACAAGCAAAAGCAAAAAACAAACGGCGGTAAAAGCCTCATTTGCCCCCGCAACATAACCGAAGGACAAAATTGCCCCTGCGCGCGTTTTCATCGTCATTTTTTCGCTCAAAAGACATGCGAATCCCGTGAGCATTGCCGCCAAAGACAAAAAATAAATTTGATTGCACGTCAGCCAAAAATAAACATTGCTCTGTCCGTTGAAAAATAAAAAAGAAAAAAAGAAAAAATATGCCGCCAAACGACGGTGTTTTTTGCTCATTTCGCCGCCAGTTGCACGCAGAAATTGTCCCGCCAATATCGTCAGCACTTCTCCGAAAACAAATGTCAAAAGTATGTTGTAAACAAAAAATAAATATTTGAAAGATTGAAAATAATAAGCAAAAATTCCCGTAACAAATTGTTGCGTGAATCGCCCCTGAAAAGTAAAATACCACACACGAACCGAACCGAAAAAGCCGTGCTCCCGAACAATCGCAAAAAACGCAAAATCGTCCGCAACAGGGCGCGTTACAAAGCTCAAAATTGCGATGTAAATGCCCATTATCACCGTCAGTGCGAGAATAATTTTTTCAAAAATACGCAATCCGAGTGTTTGATTTTCAAAAAACAATTCCAAATTTTCCGTAATTTTTCTCATTCTTTTTGTTTTTTTTTAACTATTTAGCGGGATTGCCCAAGAATGTACCGCGAGCTTTAGCTTGCGACCTTAAATTCGCTTGTCAGAATGTACTGCGAGCTTTAGCTTGCGACCTTAAATTCGCTTGTTAAGGATACTTTCCTCCTTAAATCCGCAAGCTAAAGCTCGCGGTACACACCGGCTAAATTTTACGTTTTTTAATACTCAGCGGGTTTGCAAAGCCTTTTTTCCCGTCGAAAATGGACAAGCGACTTCAGCCCGTTTTTAACACTTAAAAATCTACGACGAAATGTAAAACGCCATTTAGGATGTTATTAAAGTCCAAAAACCGGCGTTTTCGCAGCCTAAAGGCTACGTTATATTTCGTATCAGGTTTTTAGGTAACGGACTGAAGTCCGTTGTACGCTGAAGTTTAAATATTTTTTTTGCAAAATAAAACTATCCGCGCAACATTTTAATATGTTTTTTGAGTTCATCAACAAAAATATCCACTTCTTCCTCCGTGTTGTACGCGGCAAACGACGCTCGCGCCGTTCCTTCGATGCCGAAACGCGACATTAAAGGCTGCGTACAATGGTGTCCCGTCCGAACGGCAATTCCCGAAGTGTCGAGCATCATGCCCAAATCGTAATGATGCACGCCCTCAACGAGAAATGACAGAATACAGGATTTTTTTTCGGCAGTTCCGATGATGCGCAAACCCTCAATTTCGCTCACTTTTTGCTCAGCCCTTTTCAAAAGCCGCTGTTCGTGTGCGGCAAAATTATCTTTTCCGAATTGTCGGATAAAATCCACAGCGTATTTGAGCGCAATCGTATCGGCAATGTTCGGTGTGCCCGCCTCAAATTTGTGCGGCAATTCGTTAAAAGTTGTTTTCTCAAACGTAACGGTTTTTATCATTTCGCCCCCGCCCATGTAAGGCGGCATTGCGTTGAGTAAATCTTTTTTGCCGTAAAGTACGCCGATTCCGGTCGGTGCGTACATTTTGTGCCCCGAAAATGCCAAAAAGTCGCAATCCAATTCTTTGACATTTACGGCATGATGGGCGACGGCTTGCGCGGCATCAAGCAAAATTTTCGCGCCGAAAGAACGCGCCTTTTTGATGATTTCGCGCACGGGATTGATTGTTCCGAGTGCATTTGAAATAAAAACGACGGAAACCAACTTTGTTTTTTCGGAAAGTAATTTTTCAAAAGCTTCAAAAATCATTTCTCCTTTGTCATTTATCGGAATTACGCGCAATATCGCCCCTTTTTCCTCACAAATTAACTGCCAAGGGACAATATTGGAGTGATGCTCCATTTCGGAAATAATGATTTCGTCACCTTTGTTGAGAAATTTTTTTCCGAAACTTGCCGCCACAAGATTGACGGATTCGGTCGTTCCGCGCGTAAAAATAATTTCTTCTTCATGCTCGGCACCGATAAAATCGCGAACGGCTTTGCGCGTTTCCTCAAATTGAATTGTCGCGCGCTCAGCTAAACAATGCGCTCCGCGATGCACATTTGAATTATTTTTTTGATAATAATCCGAAAGTGCCTCAATAACGGAAAGCGGTTTTTGTGTTGTCGCGCCGTTGTCAAAATAAATTAAGGGCTTTCCTTGTACGTTTTGATGCAAAACAGGAAAAAGTTTGCGCAATTCGGCAACTGAAAACTTTTCGGCGGTGAGCATATTTAGGCGGTATTGAGTGAAAAAAACTGCGTACCAAAAAAATGTTTGTTGATTTTTTGCAAATATCAAAATAAACTCTCTAAATTACTAAATATTTTGGCAATTTTGCCGTGAAAGTTTTAAATTTAAAAACGATTTTTATTAGCACCAATAAATTCCCGTCTTATGAAAAATTTGACAAATTTCTCAAATTTGTTTTTTTGCATCTTTGTTATGCTTCCCGTTTTCGCGTCCGCTCAGGGTCCCGGTTTGGATTTTTTTGTCAATGGTGAATTACAAAAAGAGCAAGGAAAGTACAAAGAAGCCATAGAATCCTATTCAAAAGCCATTGAAAAGGAGCCCGGCAATCTCAAATACATGACCCAAAAGTGTCAATGTTTGATGGACGCAAGAGAAATAAAAGCCTCCGTAAGTTGTTTTGAAGAAATAACCAAACTTCACAAAGACAATATCGAAACTTACGAAACGCTTGCAAATCTTTACTCAATGGTCAGAAAAAACAAAGAAGCCGTCGCGAGTTACGAAAAAGCAATCGCCTTGTCGAAAGAATCTGACGCAAAATTTGTGTATTTACTGCAAATCATTCATATTTTTCAGCAGGCAAATAAAATCGGCGATGCGGGAAAATACCTTGATGAAGCGAGAAAAATTATCGGCGACCATTTTGATATTTTATTTTTGCAAGCCTCCTATTATAATGCTGTGAATCAGCCTTCAAAAGCCTTTGAAAACATGAAAAAGGTCATGACGGAGCTTGGCAATCCCCCTGTTTCGGACGAATTTGCCAAATATTATTTTGAATTAGGGCTTTCACAATACAAATTGCAAAACTACGCCGACGCGCTTGCTAATTTTGAAAAAGCCAATTTTGACCCCTACAAAGCACAAATTAAGCCGCTTTTGCCGGAAAGTATCAGCAAAACAGGTGAGGCATATTACAACTCGCTTTTTTATGAGCAAGCAAAAAAATATGCTAACGATGCCTTGAAAGTCGTCAATAATTATGATGCGGCTAAAAAATTATTGGAAAAAACAGAAAAAGTGCAGGAAATGCGCCCTGATGTTTTGGAAAAAATGGCAAAAGCCGCTAATGCCGAACAAAACCCTACCGAAAAAGTGAAACTTTTGGAAAATCTTGCCATGAGTTCTTTCAATATGAACGGTTTGAGCGATTGCATAAAATATTGTGATGATGCTTTGAAAATCAACCCTAAAAATCACACGGTTATTTATTTGCAATGTATTGCGAAACATCTTTCGGGTGAATCTGACCCTGCGCTGCACCTTTTGGACATTTTGACTAAAATCCCGAACTTGCCGAATGACCTCAAAATGCGTTGTTTTTTTGCTTTGGGCGTGATTTTTAAATCCAAAAATGACGCAAAACAAGCGTATTTGGCATTCAAAAAATCCTCTTTCGGAGCTTTTACAGATGCTGCAAATTTTGAAATTCGTGAGCTGAAACAAGGAACTCAAATTTCTGACGAAGAGGGCGATTCGGAATAAACCTGACAGTCAAACCTATAAGGTTTTTAAAACCTTATAGGTTTAATGCTCTTCTCAAAGCGAATATTTCAGCTTCAAAACCCATTCACGGCGCATATCCAAGGTATAAAACGCCTCATCACCGTAACTGTAGGGCGGAACTAAGAGGTTTTGATTGAGCAAATTGTATATTCCAAAATCTACGCTTAACCCCTTGATTATCAAATTTTTATAGAAAAAATTCACATTGAGCAACATACTGCTTTTTTCCTGCAAAGTTTCATACGCATTCGGCGTTGCCCGCGCACCGCGCATGATAAGTGTCGCTTGTGTGTTCAAATTCTCTGTCCATGAATAGGCAGCCTGCGCCGTAAATTTATGCGAGGCAACGCCCAAATATTGTCGGTCGTTATCAGGTATGAGATTGTCGGGTGTTTGCGAAACGGTGTCTATACCAAAAAACAAAGCCGATAAACCGCTTTTGCTGTAATTCGTGGTGTAAAAAGAATAATTGCTCTTAAAAAATAATTTTTTATATTGGTATTTCATTTCAATTTCCGCACCGTTGCTGCCCGAACTCCCTTTATTCGTATAGTCCGAAGTGTTATCATTGAAGGTATAAACAATTACGTCATAGTTGATAATGTTGAAAATATTGGCAGTTAAATTCAGCCTGTTTTTCCATTGATAACCGACCTCCGCCTCCAAACTCTGCGATTTTTGCGGTTCAATGCCCTGTATCGCGATGCCGATTTCCGCCGCTAAGGGATTGCGAAACGAAAAACTGTACAGTGCTTTTGCATGAAAATTTCCGAAAATTTTGGTATAGGCGAAACGCGGCACCAAAACAGATTTTTGACTGCTGCTGTATTTGTCTAACCTTGCGCCCGCGATGAAATTCCCGAAAGAGGCGTTGTATGTCATTTCGGCAAGAAAACCATAATTGCTTACAGACAAATTGTCATTGCCGTTCGCAAAAATTTGCAAGGGGTACTGCGCACGCAGGGCATCATCAAAAAAATTAACGCCGAAATTAAGCGAAAATTTTTCATGCGGCGTATAGCGAAAAATTCCGCTGAGCGTGTGTCGCCGAATGTTCAAATTGTAGGCATAAACATAATTGGGGTGCGAATAATAGTTCCAAGGCTCTTGTGTGCGAAAGCTATACAAGGGCGTAAAACTGAGTTTTTTGCCGAAATGAAAGGTATTGGAAATTGTTGCGTATATACCTTTATGATACATTCCGCCTGCCACAAAAACATTTTTACTTTCAAAATCATCATACATTAAGCTCAATTTGAAATCTTTATGTCGGAGATTTAAGGCAATATTGGTACTTGTCGCCATATTCGTATCGGCGTAATTGATAAATTGCATTGAATCGTAAATGAGCAAACTATCCGTGCCGTTGCTTTGCCGTAGATACCCTCTGAAAGCGGTCAGGGAGACATCGGTTGTATTGTTGTATCGTTGAGATGTTGAAAAAAACAAATTATGTCGGGAAAATTTGCCTTCGGAAATACCGTTTTGCACAACAAAAGTGCTTCCGATGCCTTGTTCATGCTTTTTTGTTATAATGTTAATGACTGCTAATGAGGCAGTTCCGCCGTATTGCAAAGAGCCTGTACCTCTGATAATTTCAATTTTCTCAATGTTGTCCAAAGGGATTCGGTTGCCGAAAATATACGTTCCGTAGGCGATGTCGTTGAGCATGATGTCATTGACCATGAGCAAAAGTCCGGCGGAACTTGCCGAATTTCCGCGCACCATGAGCGTGATGACGTTGTCGGAGGCTTCGGTGCAAAAATCAAAACCCGCAACCATTGAGAGCAATTCGCGGAGGTCTCGGGCTGCCGTTTGTTGTATGTTTTTGGCACTGATGACGGACATAATGCCGGCAGCTTCGCGCAAAAAAGCCTCTTTAAAACTGCCCGTTGAAATCATTTCTTCTTCCTGCACCTCAACTTTTGCATCTAAAAGTTCGCGCACATTCGGCTGCAAAACAAAAGGAATACTGTCCTGTCCGAAGCTGTCAGAAAAGAAAAATAAGAAAAAAAATATCGGCAGCAGGCAATATTTCAGCATAATTTCGGCAAATTTATGCAAGCAAGGTAAGTGTTTTATCTTTGAAAAACAATTTTTATGATTTTTTGTTTTATTTTTGAAAGGAAAAAAATATCTAAAATTTGTAAGTACTGAGAACTTCGGAAAACTTTCCTGTTTTTTGCAGCATGATTTGCTAAATCCTGCTTTCACCTTTGTTTTGTGTTTTTTGTCGCTTGAGATGACACAAAAAAGGGCTGTGGAAAT
>JBPOJO010000739.1:0-3172 GCA_052033485.1 Bacteroidota bacterium
AGTTTCAGCGATGCTGTTTATTTCCTCTTTCGTGCCGGGCAAAAGCGAAATTTTTTGAAATTTTTGATAAAACATGCTTTGCCTTTCATGCAAAACATTGAACAAGCTGTCCTTTTTTTGCGACGAAATATCATATATGGGATAGCCGAAAAGTGAAGCAGTGAGCGTTTTATCCTTTGTTTTTTTTGCCGACCAAAGGTCGCGCGTGTTGGTCAAAAGTTGTATTTCCGTTTCCTCAAAAAGGTATTTTTTTGTTTCGGGATTCCAAAGCGCATCAAGGGCAATTTGATTGTAAACTCCGTCGGGCGAAAAATAAACTTTTTGAATTTTTACCAATTTTTCAGCAATCGGCTGCCAAAAATGTACATAACTCATCGTGTCTTTCAAACGATAAAAGATGCTGTTTTTATTGTAATTAGCCATCTTTTTTTCTAAAAAATTCCCCTCTTTCAGCAATACCAACTCAGGTGCTTTTGAATTTTTTTTGACAATTAATGCCGCATACATGACCGAATCCGTAAAATCATAATGCCTGTATTCGGGAAAATTAGGGGCAAACGCAACCGCCGCCGTATCACGGAATATTTTTTGAACACCGTAAGTATTAAATCGGACAATTTCAACGGCAGCTTCCCCTTTTTTTAACTTTTTTTGCACATCTTTCCACGAAAGTTGCTTTTTTTCATTCACCGACGCAAAATTTTCCGATTTCAGGGAAAGAAATTTTTCCGATTTTTCGGCTTCATTTTTTAAAGAATCGAGGTTAATAGCCTTGTCGGAACGTTCTTTTAAGGGCATTTCTTCCACTTTAATGATGTTTTGTTTGAGCGAAAGCCAACGATAATATTGCGCAATGAGCAGCGAATCTTTGCTCAACAAAATGCGGTTTTTCATTTTTTGGCTTGCCTGCAATAAAACCGCTTTTGTGCTCAATTGCAGGTCGTATAGTTCGTCCGTGTTGTCTTTCGCGTGCAAAAAAGACCAAGAATTATAGGCTCTTAAAGGTTCGCGGATTCGCGACTGAAAATAATTATCTTTTTCACTTTCCGAAAGGCAGGGGAAAACGGAAGATATTTTTTGTAAAGCCCAATTTTTGTACTTTTGCATATCTCTGAGCGCGTCGGCTTTTTCCCCTAAAACAAAATTCAATTTGGCGCGAGCAGAAAGGGCGAGCATATAGCTTCGGTGCTCTTTTCCGAATATTTCCTCCCTGATGCGAAGAGCCTGTTCAACGTAAATTTTAGCTTCCTCAAAACGCTTAGTTTCCTTAAAAACAAAAGACAAACCGAGCAAAGAATGGGCATATAAGGCGTTTTTTTCGCCCACAAGTTCCTTGCGAATCGCAAGAGCTTTTTTCATCAACTCCTCTGCTTGTCGGTAATTCCCTAATTCTTGTTCAACAGATGCCCAATTGTAGAGCGAATTGGCATATTCCAAATGATTTTCGCCCACTGTTTTTTGGTAAACCGCCGTCGCTTCTTGATGAATTTTTTGGGATTCTACATATTTTTTGCTCTCCCAAAGCAGATTAGCGTAATTTGTCAAAGAGCCGGCAAATAAAGGGTGATTTTCGCCGACAGTTTGTTTTCTGAGCGCGGTAATTTGCAGGTAAAGCGGTTCGGCTTCTGCAAATTTGCCGATTTCGCAATAATATCCCGCCAAACTGTTCAACGAATTAGCGAAACGAACATCATTTTCGCCCGTAGTTTGTTTTCTGATGTCAATCGCCTGCAAAATCAAAGGCTCTGCTGCTTGAAAATTTTCCGTATAGCGATAAAAAATGGCTAAGTTTTCCAAAATGCCGGCATATTCGGGGTGTTTGTTGCCCAATTTTTTTTCACGTATTTGCTTAATTTTTAAGTAAATTTTTTCGGCTTCATCGTTTTCACCGACCGCCTGATAAGCAAGCCCCAAGGCATTGATGGCGTTGGCGTATTCAAGGTGCTCTTCGCCGTAAAAATTTTTGCAAATATTTCGCATTTTAATTGAATGTTCAATGGCGGCGGCATAATCACTTGTCAGATAAAGCACTGTAGACAAATTAATGCCTGCTTTGATGGTTTCTTCATTTTTTTCACCTTTGCTGCGTTTTTGAATCTCAAAAATTTCTACAAAATATTTTTTTGCATCCGCTGCTTTACCGAGCGTGTGAAAATGCAAAGCCATTTGATAGGCAGCATAAATATAATCTTGATGGCTTTCTCCCAAAAGTTCTTTTCGCAGGCGGTATGAAAGCAGGCGGAAATGCTCGGATTCGGGAAATTTGCGCATTTTGAGATATAATTGCCCTAAATTTTCGGCAGCGAGAGCATATTGAAGGCTATTTGTTCCGAAAATTTTTTCAACTAATTGTGCAGCGTGTTGAAAGTATTTTTCGGATTCTTTAAAATTTTGTTTTTTAAGGAATAAATATCCCAAATTCGCGGCGTTTGCGATGTATTCTTCATGGTTTTCCCCTAAACTTATTTTGATAAAACTGTCTGTTTCGTGCAGCAGAAAATCGGTTGTATCGGATTTTTCTTTCAGATTAAGGTAAACTGCTCCTAATTTATTGCGCCATTGAAAATAAAGCGGTGTATTTTTAAATTTTTCACTGTTGATTGTTTGCGAAAGTGACTGCAAAAAAGTCAGCATTTCTGCGTATTTTTTGGCTTTAAAAAGTGTATCGGCTTTCAAAAGTGAAATTTCTTGTGCCTGCGCGGAAGCAGAAAATGCAGGCAAAAGCAGCAGCAGCGGAAAGAAGAACAGAAAAAAAACAGCGTACCTTTTCATCGTTTGTGTGTTTAGATTGTGTAGCAAATATATGTAATTTTGTGCAAATGCTTGCAGCCGAAAAGCAGAGGAAATTTGCTGTTGTATTTGTTTTTTTTGATAAAAATTTTACTCGGCTGCAATTTTTATCATTTGAAAACGCAAGTATCTGTTTTTTTTTTTTTTTTTAAGAAACGATTCTATTTTTGTATGTTGCTCCCCAAAAAAAAATCCCCCCCAAACCCAACTCTTTACCTAAAAAATCGTTTTGTCAGAAAATATAGGGAGAAAGCGGTGTCGTACTGTGTTAAATTTTATTTGCCGGTGCGATTTTTGCTTGTTTTTTCCCTTACTTTTATGTCCCGCATTCTTGTGCCTGACAAAAAAATTTAAAAATAAACTGCTGTTATTCTTTAAAATC
>JBPOJO010000461.1:0-2689 GCA_052033485.1 Bacteroidota bacterium
TCAACATAGCCCGCAAATAAACGATGCTCAAAAAAGTTGCGCCAAGGCAATTTGACGAAAAAATCTTTAGGATTTTGCCACATAAAGTCTTTCGGTAAAATGTTCAGCACGTCTTGATAGTGAAAAAACGCAAGCGGTTTTTCAATGCCGGTAGGGGTTAATCCTCCGGGAATTATCAGAGCTATGAATTGCGGTTCAAGAAAAATCTCATGGCTTTTTTTGTTGACAAAAACAGCATATTGAATATCCATTCGCGTAATTTCTGAGGGGTAATATTCATACGCTACATTTTCACTTCTATATCATGTCAAAGACAAACTATCGCCGTAATGAAATATGTTGTGCAGCCCGTAACTGCTTGACAGATAAAGATTTTCTTTGACCGAAAAGTCAAAATTGAGGCAGTTGATGCGAACGTTGTTTTGCCCTTTCTCAAAGTAAAAAGCCTGACTTTTGGCTCTGTCAGAAATTTGTAAATCGTAAGATTTTATCGTGTCACATTCTTTGAAATTGTAGTGGCTTGTAGAAGACTTCATGCTTGCATACGCCTTCAAAATCGGTTCATCTTTTTCAAATTTCGCTTTCGGAGTGGGTTTTTCCTTGTAATTTTCCCAAGAAAAATGCCTTTTTCCGAGCGTCATAAGTGCCAAATCGCATAATTTTTCAGCGTTTGGATTGTTTTTGTCAAAAAAATCTTTAGGTTTTTCGGGCTTCATTTTCAGATGCGCTTCAAGCAACAAGGCGGAAAGTATATCGCTGCTTTCGTCATCGGCAAGAGAATTTATTTTTTCATTGACGACCGCAAGCGCAACATCGGCTGCAACGGGATTCCCTTTTTCATCGTTTGTGCGAATTTCAATATCTACTTTTTCACGCGGCGCGTAAATATTTTTATCGGTTTTTATTGAAATTGAAATATTTTTTTTATGATTGATAAAAAGCGGAATTTCTGCACAGCGTTTTTCATCAAGAAAAAGGCTGAAAAAACTCGCGCCTGTCGCCCAATCTTTAGTGTCTAAGGTGATTTCGGCAATGTTTTTTTTCAATGCAATTTTGTCATTAAAGCGAATTTTGCCGCCGTTTTCAGCAGTGAGGTGCATTTTTGATTTTTTTCCCGAAAAATTTTTGATAATAAGAAGAACTTTATCCTCTTTTTTTTGTGCCGAAAAAAATACGGCATCGTTTGATATTTCGGGCAAAGGGATTAGTTTTCCGCGCATTTCAGCTTCATCAATTTCTGCAAAATAGCTCTCTCCCTGCACAGCTTGCAAATAAAATTCGCCGAGACCTTTTTGCAAAGTACAGAAACGTACTGCTGTTTCGCCGTTTTTCTTTTTGATAAAACCCTCTGCTTGAACGGCATTTCCTGCTTCATCATGCAGGCGAAAAGCAATTTTATTTTTTTCTCCCGCCACAATTTTACCGCCTTCGGGTGCAAAAGTCATTAAAATTTCTTCTGAGTTGAGCGGGATTGCCTTGCGAAAACTCTCGGTTTCACCGCGAAAATTGGCTTGTAGTTGCAAAATAAGTTGCTTGTCCTTCAAGTTTTTAGGAATATTAAAATTAATCTTACATTTTCCGTTTTTATCGGTGTCAGTTTGCGAAAAAAAGAGAATACTGTCCCCGTTTTTGATTTGAAAAGCAAGGGGCAAATCGGTAAGAACGAGATTTTCGGCGGAGCGGAGGAGGAGATTAGCTTCGGCTTTATCGCCTTTTTTATAGCGGTCTTGCCCAAATTTGAGGTCAAAAACAATTTTCGGCAAATTAACCTTTTGTACTTGAAAGATTTTTTCAAAGGGCGGTGCGCCGAAAAGATTTTTTTGCCATGAGGAGTATGTTAAAATTTTGTATATACCTCCTGTAGCATCTTCGGGCAGGTCAAATTGCCCGCTTGCTTGTCCGTCTTTGAGGATGAGGCAAAGTTTTTCAATACTTGTGCCTTTCGGGTCAAAAATTTCAACAAAGATACTGTTACCGACATTTGCTGCTTGCAGGCTGTTTAGGTCGCGCAGATACACTTGAAACCAAACGGTTTCTGCGGGCTTATAGAGCGTTTTGTCAGTTCTCAGATAACTTATTTGCGGCGCAAATTCGGCGTGATAGTTTTTGAAAAAGTGCTCAAGAAGTTTCGCAAAGTGGTTTTTAGAATGAAAAGCAAGACCGATTGTAGAGAGCAAAATGGCAAAAAATATGATTTTCTTTTTCATGGTTTCCGTTTTTATGTTTGTATCGGAACGAAAAAAAAAACAAAATATTTTCTATTGTTACCTGCGCATAAGTAAGGAAGCAGCAAAAAGTTTTGGTGCTTGTTGTTGCAAAAATGTGCTTAGAACCAACATTTTTCAAAGAAATGTTAGTTCTTGCGTGTGAAAAAATGCTCTTTTAAATTGTCCGATTACTTAAAAAGGAACAGACTATTTTTTTTTTATTTCACAAAAAATGCTTTGAATAGCCGTATTTGAGGTGTCTTTTTACTCAATTTTTTTCAAAATTCCCTCTTTTTCAAACAAATTTTTCACGTCTTCATAAAACTTTTTGCCCTCAAAATCTTTGCGCGGAATAAGAAAAATTTCTATTGCTTTGAGGTAAGTTTCGGCGATAATTTGCAAAGTTTCGCGCTCGTCGGCTTGCAAAAGGCGGTCGTAATCGGCATTGATGCGGATTTCTAATTGCTGCTTTTTGCGGCGAT
>JBPOJO010000805.1:0-5819 GCA_052033485.1 Bacteroidota bacterium
CCTCTCCGTCGCGAAATTGGTTCTTACAGGCTATCAAAAACTCGTTAAGGCACTTATGGGAATCAACGGCTTTAAGAAAATATTCGGCGATTCTCCCGATAAAATTTTTGAAAAAAATACACCCGAAAAAGCAACTTTAAATATTTTTGTTGATAAAAAAACAAGCATCACCGCTACCGAAAATGTTGTCGGTTTTATACCCGGTTACGAATTTCCCGAAGAAGTTATCGTGATTTCTTCGCATTACGACCATTTAGGGATTGACAAAGACGGGCAAGTTTTTAACGGGGCTGACGACAATGCCTCCGGAATTTGCGGCATGGCGGAAGTAGCGAAAGCCTTCGGAAAAGCTAAATCTGTGGGCGATTTTCCGCGTCGTTCTGTTCTTTTTATCGCCTATTCGGGAGAGGAGCAAGGAATGTTAGGCTCGGAATTTTACACCGATTTTTCGCCTTTATTTGCCCTTGACAAAACCGTGCTCAATTTAAATGCGGACATGATTGGGCGCGAACATACCGACACAAAATTTACGGCGGACAATTACGTTTCATTGGTTGGTTCAGATTGGCTTTCGCCCGATTTGCATGAAATTTCGGAAGCGATGAACAAAAAACACGTCGGTTTGGAATTTGATTACACTTACAACGACAAAAATCACCCCGAAAGATATTTTTATCGCTCCGACCAATATAACTTTGCCAAATATGACATTCCGGTCATTTTTTACACCGGACCCGACCACAAAGATTATCATAAAGTGAGCGACGATGCGGATTTATTGCTCTATCCGCGCGTTGAAAAAATTTCAAAATTGATTTTTTTCACTGCTTGGGAAGTCGCGAACCGTGAAAAAAGATTGCAAATAAAGAAAATTGACTAATTTTATCGCCCGAAAACGGTGCTTGCCATGATAAAAAAACTTGTGCGTCTTCTTTTTTTTTGTTTTTTTCTCGTGCAGGGACTTCACGCACAAGTGCCTGATTCACTGCAATTTATCCTTAAAGACAGTCTTATTTCCCGACCGGATACGGCGGCTGTTTTTAGCGATTTTGAATCAATTGAAAAATTCAATGCAGGCGAAAGCCGTCGAAAAGTTTTTATTTTTATTGATTCCGCAAATTGTCTTGATTGCCGTCGCACCGAAACTGAAAGTTTTGTCAACCCCTTGATTCAAAAACTTTTATCGGAAAATTTTTATGCGGCTAAATTAAATTTTCGCACCGAAAATGATATTTCTTTTCGTGAAAATATTTTTCGATTTGTCCCTAATGAAAACGGCGGTATGCACGAATTGCCTGCCGCCTTGATGCAGGGAAACCTTACTTTGCCGTGTTGCGTTTTTCTTGATGAAGATTTTCGGATAATTTACACCTACAACGGGTTTCTCGCGCCAAAAACTGCCGAAGCCTTGTTGCATTTTGTCGCCGAAAATCATTACACGGAAACAGACGCGGATTCATTTGTTAAAAATTATTCGGGAGAGCTAAAATAACGAGCTAAAATGCTAATAATCCTTAAAAAATAGCGATTTATTTAAGGCAGCCCCAAAGCCTGCCGCAGGTAATTTTTTGACGCGAAAAACATAAAAAATTCGCGAGTTAGAAGCTGCCGGTATCCTTTTTGCAAACGGATAAGATAATTTCAGAAATTTTTTTTAAAAAAATATTTCAAAAATGAATAAATGATTAAATTGTCATTTTAAAAACAAAATTATGTCCGAAAAAATATCATTGTTTATCAAAATGATACGTTTTTTGCTTGTGCCGATGTTTGCGTTTTGTTTCGTTCAAACAGCGTCGGCGCAAGTAAATTATTTGCCCTCTGACAAAAATCTACCTGATTATCACCTCGACATTTGGAACAGTGACCGCGGAATGCCTTTTAATTCGACTTTGCAAATCATGCAAACAAGCGACGGTTACATTCTTATCAGCTCTTTTGAGGGGCTTTTGCGATTTGACGGCGTAAAATTTGACCTCATCAGCCGCAATAAAATTGCATTTTTGCAAACAAGCACTTTCACGGCGGTAGCCGAAGATAAAAACGGCGATATCCTTGCTGCCGCTTATGGTTCGGGGATTTTAAGGGCTAAAAATTGGCAATTTGAACTCATTCCTGAACTCTCACATATAAAAGCTGCCGTCAATTCAATTAAAAAATTGCCTGACGGAAAAGTATATTTTCTCACTCGCGGCGAAGGTTTGTGGGAATATGACGGTAAAAAAGCCGTAAAAATCCCTTTACAAGGGCTTGTCAACAATAACATTCTCTCAATTTGCAAAACAGAAAATACCCTTTGGATTGGCACTGAGGGCGAAGGACTTTGGGCGTACAAAAATCAAAATTTACAAAAAATCAGCTTTCCGAACAGCCCTAATCCGAACAACGTGAGCGACATCAAACGCGCAAAAAACGGCAGAATTTGGCTTGCAACAGACATCGGAACAGCTTATATTGAGCATGACAGCCTCTTATATGTCAAAGAAATCGGCAAACAAATTTGCACTTCAATTTTGCTCGATGAAGAGGATAATGCCTATTTCGGTACGATGGCGGGGCTTTTTCGTTTTAGAAATAAGTCAAACTCTTATGACAAATTGACCTCACAAGAGGGTTTGCACTGCGACGATTTGCGCGGAATGTTTTTTGACAAAGAAGGCGGTTTATGGGTTTCAACCTACAAAGCGGGAATTTTTCGCTTAAAAAATGCAAAATTTTCAAATATCAGCTATAAAAATGCACTTCCCGACAAACCCGTTAATGCCGTCATTGAGCTTGGAAAAGGTGAAATCCTCACGGGAAATGACTTAGGGCAGCTTTTTTTGTACAGAAACAGAGAAGTTTTACCGTTTTTTTTAACAAAAATAAGCAATGATAAAATTAAATCTCTGCTCAAAGACAGCAAAGGAAATATTTGGGTAGGCACTTACAGCGGTTTGAAAAAGGCGTACAATGAAGAAAAATTGATGGTTTATGATAAAAACAGCGGCTTAACGGACAACCAAGTTCGTGTTATTTTTGAGGATTCGCAGGGCAATATTTGGGCGGGAACGCGCAGCGGCGGTTTGAATGTTTTCAAAAACGACGGCAATTTGACCCATTTTACCGTCGAAAACGGGCTTCATTCCAATTTTATCATGGACATAAAAGAGGATAAAAACGGCAATATGCTCATTGCGACGAACACAAGCGGCTTAGATATTATTCAAAAAGACGGAAAAATTGCGCATTTCGATACACAAAACGGCTTGCCGACGAACCTGATTTTTAGAGTTTGCGTCGACGAAGAAAATATTATTTGGCTTGCAACTAACGCCGGGCTTGTGCGAATTAAAAATCAAAAAGCAGAGCAAATCGGCTTTAAACAAGGACTTTACACTGAAAGTGTTTATGATGTGCGATTAGACCCCGACAAAAATTTTTGGTTGCCGACAGTCAAAGGGGTTATGAAAATTTCCAAAAAAATTTGTAACGATGTTCTCGACGGCAAAAGAAATCTCATTTCTGCCCTGACTTACAACAAAACTGACGGAATGTTGACTGAAGAATGTAACGGAACAGGGCAAAATATGATTGATTCGGAGGGAAATCTGTGGGTTACGACTTTCAGGGGCTTGAGTTACACCTCCGTTTTGCCTCAAAATAAGCTATTTTTGCCGCCAAAAACCATTCTTGAACAGACCGATGCTGACGGAAAAATAACAGAGTTTCCCGTTACGAACGCAAAAATTATCGAAATTTCTCCCGATTGTCAGAGGCTCGTTTTTCGCTTCACGGCATTGCATTTTGACGCTCCTACGCAATTAAATTTTGCTTGCCGTTTGGAAGGTTTTGACAAAGATGTCATTCTCGCGAATAAAGAGCGCGAAATTTCTTACACGAATTTGCCGCCCGGCGAATATGTTTTCAGCGTCAATGCCGGCACAAAAGAAGGGTTTTGGGGCAAAGAAGTAAAAATTAAGTTAAAAAAATTGCCTTTTTTTTATCAAACGGCGTGGTTTTGGCTTGTCGTTTTTTGTTCTTTTGTGTTAATTTTCTACCTTTTTTATTTGCAGAGATTAAAAGCCGTACAAAGGCAAAAAGAAAAACTTGCGAATTTAGTAGAGTTGAGGACGGCAGAAATTAACTTGCAAAAAGAGGAGCTGCTCGCACAACGCGACAGGATTGAAGACCAAAAAACGCAGCTTGAAAAATCTTACAACAAACTCAATACCGTCAGCGAAATTGGGCAAAAAGTTACATCTGTTTTAGATTTTTCGGATTTAATTGATTTAATTTACAAAGAAGTTAATAAACTTTTGCGAGCCGAAGGTTTTGGAATCGGGCTGTATAATCCGACGTTTAAAAGGCTTGATTTCAGAGGTTTCATTGAAAACGGTGAAAAATTACCTTTCAGTTTTGACGATATAAAAGATAAAGACAAACTTTCCGTGCATTGTTTTTTGTCCGGCGAAACGATTTTGATTAACGATGTTGATGCTTATTATCGCAACAAAAAAATCCTTGATACCACCGAACACGGCGGCAGCACCCAATCCCTCATTTATCTGCCCTTGCGTATCGAAAACGACATTCTCGGCGTGATAACCGTACAATCGTTCAGCCGTGATGCCTATCGCGACTATCATCTCACGACTTTTCAGGCATTAGCCGCTTACATTGCCGTCGCGCTTGCGAATGCAAAAGCGTATGAAATTATTAACGAAAAAAATCGTAATATCACGGACAGTATTCGCTATGCGATGACGATTCAACAGTCAATTTTGCCGCGTCGCGAAGAAATGTTGCAGAGTTTGAAAGATGTTTTTATTCTCTCTTTGCCCAAAGATATTGTTTCGGGCGACTTTTATTGGAGTCGTTCTGTCGGCGCGCATACGCATTTTGCCGTTGTTGATTGCACCGGACACGGCGTTCCGGGGGCATTTATGTCGCTCATCGGCAATATGTTGCTCAATGAAATTGTCAATGTTTTAATGATTTATCAGCCCGAAAAAATTTTACAACAGCTCGATGCTGAACTCCGCAAAGCCCTCAACCAAAACGCAGACAGCAATTCGGACGGGATGGACGTTTGCCTTTGTTTTATTGAGCCGCAAGACGAATTGATTACAAAAATATATTTTTCGGGAGCAAAAAGACCGCTTTATCACCTCAAAAACGCTCTTTTGACAGAACACAAAGGTACGAAAAAAAGCATCGGCGGACACATCGGGAGCGCGGAATCTGACTTTTTTTCGACAGAAATCATTGCTCAGCGAGGCGATATTCTTTACCTCACAACGGACGGATACGCCGACCAAGCGAATGAAAATCGGCAAAAATTTTCAACACAAAAGTTAAAAAGTTTATTGGAGGAGGTCGGACATCTTCCCCTGCTTGAGCAAGAAATGATGCTCAAAAATTCTTTGCTGCTACATCAAGGAACTGCCGCTCAACGCGATGATATTACGATTGCAGGGATTTTAATCGCTTGATTTTGAAAATTGGTAGGTATTTGTTTAGCCGGAGTGTACCGCGTGCTTTAACTTGCGGATTGAGAGGAAGGTATCTTGCAACAAGCGAATGTGAGGTCGCCGGCTGAAACTTCGCGCTGCATTTTTGGGCAACCCGCCTTAGTTACGAAAATTGTAAGGTTTTAAAACTTTTTTCCTTTTGGGTGAAAGAATCGCAGTAAAACATTGAGCAAAATTCCTATTCGCCCGAGTGTGTCCGAAAAGTTTTATTTCGATTAGACAAACCAAATAAAATTTTGCTTGCTTTCTAATATTGTTTAGCAATTTAAAGCCTTTAGGCTTGTCATCTTTGTAGAAAAACAGCAC
>JBPOJO010000778.1:0-2750 GCA_052033485.1 Bacteroidota bacterium
TTATAGGGAATAAAAGCAATTTTTTCGGCATCAAAAGCTCCCAAAAAAGCAGGCGGCAAAAATTTATCAAAAGTACGTGCTTTCCCGACGGTCAAAACTAATTGCACCAAAGATTTATAGCTGTCCGCAATGCCTTTTTTGGCTTCCGCCCACAAAAGCGATTCTGTTTCTTCGGCATTATCGCCTTGTTTTTTGCAAACACAAAAATCAATGTTGCCAATAATTTTCGTACAGTCAAAAATTGAAAAATATTCCTGCTCTATTTTATTTTTCAATTCTTCTTCTCTGATGTTAGGGTATTTCATGTTTTTTTGAAATAATTTTTCAAAAATGCAATCAAAAAAATGCCTCAATATTCGATATCAATGCGCTAAGGCTGCCATTCTCAGCAAACTGCCCTCAAAACCTTGCCAAAGCAATTTCGGATAAATGCCGAAAAGAAAAGCGGCGGCAGTCATTAAGACCAAAACTACTTTTTCATGCGTTTTAATGTCAAAAAAATCGCCCTCCGGCATATCAGTTCTCAAAAATAATTTACCCAAAAAAAGTCTTCTGTACGTGTATATCGCGTATCCCGCACCCGTGAGCATGCCCGCAAGCACCGTCAGCCACACATAAACGCTGATATGCGGGGAAGCCGCCGCGCCGAGCAGCACAAAAAATTCGCCGGCAAAACCGCAAAAAAACGGCATACCCATTGATGCCAAAAATGCCAAAGCCGCAAAAGCTCCGTAAGTCGGCATGAGGTTAAAAAGCCCGCCGAAACTGCGAATTTCCAAGTGATGATGCGAGCGTTCCGACAAAATTCCGGCAATGATGAACAACATCGGCGAGAGAATTGCGTGCGAAAACATTTGGTAAATCGCGCCGCCGACCCCTTCCGCGTTGCCTGCGGCAAGTCCGATGAAAATGAAGCCCATGTGCGCAATCGAAGAATAAGCTATCAATCGTTTAAAATGTGTTTGCCCTAATGCCGCAAAACTACCGTAGAGCAAGGAAAATGCCCCCCAAGCCGCTATAAAACCCGCATGTGCTTGAAAAATGTCAGGAAAAATAAGCAAACCGATGCGAAGAAGTCCATAACCGCCGAATTTTAATAAAATGCCCGCCAAAATGACAGAAACAGGCGTTGCGGCTTCCGTATGCGCGTCAGGCAGCCATGTATGCAGGGGAAAAACAGGCAATTTGATGCCGAAACCGATGAGGATTGCCCAAAAAATGAAAGGGCGAAGGGAAGAAAAATTTCCGAAAAAGCCGGTTTCATTCAAAAAATTTCGCGAATCAGCCATATCCGCGAGACTGAACGTAAAAACAAGTTTTTTTAACTCCTCTGCTGAAAAACCTTTTGCCGCTTTTGCCTGAAAAATGCTGCGAATTTCATCAATTGAAGAGGCGTTAATGTCTAAATTTTTTGCACTCAAAACAGGGTCTAAACAATGCGTACCCAAATAAATGCCGGAAACCAATATCAAAAGTGAACCGACAAAGGTATAGATAAAAAATTTTACGCCCGCGTACTCACGTTTCGCACCGCCCCAAACGGTAATGAGCAAGTACATCGGAACGAGCATAAATTCAAAAAAAATGAAAAATAAAACAAAATCCAATGAAGAAAACGCCCCCGTAACCGTCGCGGAAAGTATCATCAGCAAGGCATAATAGCTCCTTTCGCGCTGTTTGATGCTTTTCGAAATATATGCCGCAAGCGTTAAAATCCACAAAGAAATGACTAAAAGTGCCGTATTGATGCCGTCAAGCCCAAAAAGCAAGTTCACCGAAATTGTTCCGCGCTCGAGTGTTTTGATGCTAAACCATTCATAATGAAGCAAATAAGCAAATTTTTCTGTCTTATCTACTCCGACATAATTTTCGAAATGAACAAAGTTGTCCGCAAGCAAAAAAAGCCCCGCAAAACTTTGCAAACAGAGTGAAAAAAGGCTGATTTGACGCGCGGTTTGTGTTTTATTTTCGGGTAAAACACCGATGACAAGCGCGGTAAGCAAAGAAAATAATATTAAAAAAAGTGAAGGCATATTCTTTGAAATGTCTTTATCGGTGAAAAAGCCGGCGGCTAATAAGCGGCAAAGTTTAAAAAAAAGCTTATGAATAACAAAATTTCAACAGAAAAAAAGCAACAACGATGAAAAAAAATGACAAACCTTTCAGCCGAACGACAAATTTTTGCGCCTGTTTCACGCTGCTTTTTTTAACTTCTACAAAACTTGAAATGAAGAAATAAATTTGCAAACGATTGATTGACAAGTTAATAATTAATCGGATTTCGTTTCGGCAGCGTTTTTTCCATCTTAAAATGCGGAATACCGACTTCTTCAAAACTGTCTTCTGAAAGTACGTAACCGTTCATTTTGAGATAAAATTTGACGGCAGTTTCTCGTGCATGCAAAACGATTTTTTCGCAGCCGAGTGCTTTGGCAAAAAATTCGGCATAATGCACTAATTTTTTGCCTAATCCTTCATTTTGACGGTCAAATCGGACGGCAACTTGTCGCATTTTCATTGTTTTTTTGTCTATTTGTTTCAAAATTAAACAAGCAACAACCTGCTCTTTTTCCCACAAACTGAGATGAAAACTGTCATTTTCGGCTTTCAAATCGTCGGCGAGAAAAATCAGACCGAGCGGTTTTCGCAATACTTCGTCGCGCAATTCGACTGTTTTTGCATAATCTTTTCCGCCGTGTTCAACACATCGAAAGTAAATTTTTTTGTTTGTAGTGCTTTCCATTTTCGTT
>JBPOJO010000248.1:0-3970 GCA_052033485.1 Bacteroidota bacterium
CGCGAGCTTTAGCTTGCGACTTATCCGAAATGTACCGCGAGCTTTAGCTTGCTGATTTGGAGGACGGTATCCTGCAACAAGCAAATACATGGTTGCAAGCTAAAGTTCGCGCTACATTCTTGGGCAAACCGGCTAAATAGTTATGTTTTATTTAAAAGGGCAAAAAATTACACCTTTTCATTCACAAAATCTTGCAAATAAGTGAAATTAGGCGTTAAATGCCCATTTTCCGCAATAACTGCCCTTTTGATGAGGTCATTTTCGTCGTGTGCGATAAGCGCGGGCAACACCGTGTCGAGCATGATTTGACCGAAATCTCTCGAAGCATCACGCGGCAATTCGCAGGGCAAATTGTCAATAGACATGACCGTAATGTTCTTTTTGTCGCCGAAAGGGGCAATTTCGCACAAATTTTCGCGGCTGAAATCATAAAACGGGCTGTCAATCGTGGTCGGGCGAATCGTCGTCGGTATAGACCCGTCAATGTCGCAAGTAACATCGGCAATGACATTCAATTTAAAATCTTTACGTTGTATTTCCTTGACATTGAACAATTTAGGAGCTTTATTGTCCCAAAAAGCGCAGGCAATCAACAAGTCAACGACATCGGTATACTTTGCAAAATCTTGCTCAAAAAGTTCCGGCGAGGCATAAAAATCTTTTGAAATAAATTCTGTTCCGTCTTTTCTTTTGTTGTAATCTTTGCTGTTGAGTTGGGCAAAAACAGCTTCATCAAACGTATTTTCGCGCAGCTCAGTCGGACTGACTCGCCTGATTCCCGCTTGCATAAGCGTTTCGACGGCACCGTTTGCGACCCTTCCGCCGCCCGTAATAGCAATTTTAACGGCAGGGAGCTTAACTTTTTGAAGTTCGGCATCACTTTCCTTTTTGTCAAAACAAAGATGCACCGGTTTCAAGTCAAAAAGTTCGTATTTCAGCCCGTAAGCACGCAATCCGTTGTACGCACCGACTAAGCCGGCATAACGTCCGAATGCAATAACACGGTTTTTGTTCGTATCCGTGAGGGTTTCATAGTCAATTAAGCGAATATTTTTTATCAGTATTTCGCGCAACAATTTGCGATTGTAGGCTTGTTTTTTTATGGTATGTGAAAAGAAAAAATACGTTTTTCCTTCCAATAAATCTTGAATATTCACTTCTTTCACGCCTAAAAGTATGTCGCAATCGCGCATATCGTCCGTGATGAGAAAGCCGTTTTCGGCATATTCATTATCCGAAAAACAGCGCAGGGGGCTTGTCTGCACGACAATTTCCGTATCGGGAAATTTTTCTTTCAAAAGTTTTGCTTGGTGCGGTGTAAGCGCAACGCGCTTATCTACGGGTTTTTTTCCTTCGCGAATTATGCCGATTTTCATCATGTCAGTGGTTTATTTGCGCGGCAAATTTCGAAAATAATCCTTGAAAAAATAGCATAAAAACAGAAAAGCTAAAATATTTTTCGCCCTGCCTCATTTGCGAATCTCTTTGAATTTTACAAAATTTGCGGCAAAAATGACATGAAAATAAGTTTATTTGTTTTATTCGTAACGGCGTGTTTGTTCTCCTCATGTCAATCCGACGAGCGTTCGGACGATAAAATGATTGCAAAAGCGGGTGAAAAAGTTTTGTACATGAGCGATTTGGATTTTCTTTTTACGGAAAAAAAAGCTCCCGCCGATTCTGCCGAAATCGCCAAAAATTACGCGGAAGCGTGGGTTAAAAAGCAAATATTTTTGCAGGCAGCCGAAATTAAATTCAAAGATGCCGACGAAGAAATTAATCGAAAAATTGAAGATTATCGCGCACAATTGCTCATTCATGCTTTTCGCAAACAACACATCGAAGAAAACATTGACACTTTGATAACCGAAGAACAAATTCGCAGCTATTATGAGCAAAATAAAGAAAATTTTCGCTTATCCAATGATTTGACGGACGTTATTTGGGCTAAAATTTCCATCAAAGAAGATATTGATACGGACGATTTGAAAGAAATGCTGAAAAAACCGACGGAGGAAAATTTGCAAAAAGCACATGATTTCTGTACCAAATATTGCGTCGGTTTCAGTTTGAAAAAATCCAATTGGCTGCCGTTTTCTGACTTGGCAAACATGGAGGCATTTTCTTTTAAAAATCCTCAAAATTTGCCTGTTGAAAAGATAATTGAAGGAAAAGATAATTCTTATTCGTACTTTTGGCGCGTAAATTCTTTGGTGCGTGCAGGCGAAATTGCCCCTGCCGATTATGTGCGTGTTCAAATCATTGATATTATTATCAACAAGCGCAAAAATGATTTGGACAAACAACTTGAAAATGATTTATTTAAACAAGCTCAAGAGCAGAAAAATTATGAAGTCTATCATTGATTTTCGCATTTTTGCCTTTATTCTTTCGTTTTTTTTCCCTTTTTTGACTGCGTTCGCGCAAGGTGAAGGACATAATATTGATAAAATTGTCGCTAAAATTGACAATTATATCATTTTGAAATCCGAAGTTGAAAATGCTTACATCAACTATCTCGCCTCGGGAAACAAAGCCGAGAGCGACACCCGTTGTCAAATCCTCAAACAGTTGCTCGTCGAAAAAGTGCTTGTCGCAAAAGCTGAAATTGACTCCGTTACCGTTGATGAAAGTGAAGTGGATACCGAACTTGCGCAACGAATGGCGTATTTTGTGCAAGAAGCAGGAAGTGAAGAAATTTTAGAAAAGCGTTTCGGCAAAAAGCTAACTGACCTGCGGGAAGAATTGCGTCCGCAGATGCGCGAACAGCTTACTGCAAGAAAAATGCGCAGGCAGCTTACGGACAATATTGCCGTAACGCCTTCCGATGTCAAACGCTTTTTTAATGCGATGAAAAACGAACTGCCGACCGTGCCTGCCGAGTACGAAGTCGGGCAAATTATGAAATTTCCTCTTGTCGCAAAAGCGGAAAAACAAGAAGTGATTGACAAGCTCAATGCCTTGAAAAACAGGGTTTTGGCAGGAGAAGATTTCGCGGTTTTGGCAAAAGAATTTTCGGAAGACTTCGGGAGTGCGGCGCAAGGCGGCAGTTTGGGGTTTCGCGGACGAGGCGAATTAGTGCCCGAATTTGAAGCAACTATTTTTAAATTAGAACCGGGACAAATTTCCGAACCCATCGAATCGCAATTCGGTATACACCTTATTCAACTTGTCGAAAGACGCGGAAATCGCTTTAATTCGCGACACATTCTCATCAGACCGCGTTCGGGCGATACGAATTTTGAAAAAACAACAAAATTATTGGACAGCATTCGAACGCTCATTGTGGAGAAAAAAATACCCTTTGAAAAAGCCGCAAAAGAATTTTCGGACGACAGAATGACCAAAAATAACGGCGGTTTTTTTACCGGACAATCCACACAAAGCGCGCGCGTAATGGGTGAAGAGCTTGATTATGCCGCTTTCAGGGTCATTGACACAATGACAGTCGGCAGCCTCTCAAAACCCGTTGTTTTCCGCGATGACGAAGGCAAAGAAGCCCTCCGCATATTGTATTTCAGGAAAAAAATTCCGGCACACGCGGCAGATTTCAAAGAGGATTACGAAAAATTAGCGCAAATTGTCCTTGCCGATGAAAAAAATAAATACGTGGACAAATGGTTCAAAAATGCCTTAGGCGCGCTTTTCATTGACATTAACAAAGAATTTGACGAGTGTAAACTTTTGGAATACGAGTAAAATGTAGCCGTTTTTAGTGGAAAACAAGCAATTTTGCTGCGGCTAATTCGGTTAAATTCTTCACGAGGGCATGAATTTTAGCCGGGCGATGCAAACAAAGTAATGCAAGCATCTTGCTTGCCTCATCAAAAACAAAGTTTGTGAGCAAGATGCTCACATTACACTGCTCAAAAATCAGATTTAATTTTTTATGAATAAGCCCTAATGTCGGATATAGGGCTTGTTCATAAAAAATTTGCTCGTTATTTTTACCATTTGAGGGCATGAATTT
>JBPOJO010000534.1:0-3741 GCA_052033485.1 Bacteroidota bacterium
TATAACAGAGAAAGCATATCGCAATATTGAAGCTGATGTAAACAAATCAATAGATATCGTCCGATTGCTTGAAATTGCAAAACTTTTAGGCGTTGAATTGACTGAACTTTTGAAAAGTGAAGCAGACTCCTCGCACATTAGTATTAACGGCGATAACAGCGGAAATAATAGTCAAAACTCTAATTGCGGCAATAATAACACAAATGCTAATTTTTTTTCCTACCAAGTAAACGCTCAAACATTTGCGACCGAATTTATATCTTCACTCTTTACTTTGGAAAGTCGTATAAGCAAAATGGAACAAAATTTCACGTCCCTTTCACAGCAATTAGAACAACTTATCCGCCTTAACGAAGAAAAACAAAAAGATTAACGCCTTTATATTCCCCTACACTACCTCCGCTTCATCCAATTTTCACTTCTCTTCAAGCTGATTTTGTAAAACAAGTTTTGTGTTTCATTTTCTAAATCAAAAAAAATCCTCCCCCAAAAAGTCTCATTTTCAAAAAATTGCTTACTTTTGCAAACTGCGAACGCAAAATAACAGCACTCAATACCATTTCCATGAAAAAATTCTTTTTGCTCTGCTTTACTTTTTTTTGCCTGTACTTCTTATTTTTAACACCAAGTTTTGCGCAGGACGGCTGCCGTACGCTTGAAGCGAACAGCATTTTCCCGTTTGAAAAACTACCCGGCGGACGCGATTTTGAAAATAAATTGGCTCTAATCCTCCGCGAATCCGCACATCTGAGGACAGAAGAAACTTTTCGTATTCCCGTCGTCATTCACGTGATACACAACGGAGAAGCAGTCGGCGAAGGCGCAAATATCTCCTATGCTCAAATAAAATCTCAAATTGATGTTTTGAATGAAGATTTTAATCGTAAAAATGCCGATACCGTCAAAATTCAGGACATTTTTAAGCCCGCTGCCGGACGAATCAATATCGAATTTGTACTCGCCAATTTCGACCCCGACGGAACGCCCATCACAAGCGAACCCGGCGTACATCGCGTTCGCGGAATCCGCTCCTCATGGTCAAACGACAAAGTTTTTGATGCCGAAGTGAAACCGAATACCATTTGGAATCCTAAAAAATATCTAAATATTTGGACAGCAAGTTTTACCGGCGGACTGCTCGGTTATGCCGTTTTTCCGCAATTTTCGGGCGTAGACGGAATACCCGCAGAAATAAATCCCGAAAATCGCGAAGGTGTCGTCATTTCTTTTGACGTTTTCGGCTCAAAAAAGAAATTCGACGCTCCCCAACTCATCAAAAAGTCCTTCGACCGAGGACGCACCGCAACGCACGAAGTCGGTCATTTTTTGGGCTTACTGCATACATGGGGCGACGGCGATTGTAGCGTCGACGATTTTTGCACCGATACTCCCCTTGCAAGCGGCAAAATTTTTGGCTGCAAAAAAGGCAGCATCACTTGCACAGATATTGATATGACTGAAAATTTTCTTACTTATTCCGACGACAGTTGCATGAATATTTTCACCAAACAACAAGTCGAAAGAATGAAAATTATTCTGCAAAATGCCCCGCGCAGAAAAGAATTGCTCTCCTCAGATGCCGCAAATCCGATTGACAAAAACCTCTACGCGCGATTTTTTTCCGATAAAAAAAGCCTTTGTATCGGTCAATCGGTTAAATTTTCTGAAAATTCCGTCGTTTTGAGCGGCGCAGGCGTGCAAACGAGAACATGGGCTTTTCAAGGCGGTTCCCCCGCTGTTTCGACTGAAAAAAATCCAACTGTAAGTTATTCCGCTGCCGGAAAATACAAAGTCAGCCTCACCGTCACCGACGGAACAACTTCGAGTACGATTACAAAAGAAGAATTTATCACCGTTGTCGCCGTTTCCGGCAGCGTCAATTCGCTTTGGAAAAACTTTGAAGATAATATTTTGACAAGCGGAAATTGGCTGAGCGACGATTTTTGGGCAACCGCGAATTTCAGCCCTTTGGACACGGGTTTGTACTGCGCTGTTTTTGACAACTACACCAATAAACTTAACGGCAACTCAAAAAGGCTCAGTTCACCTTACTTTTTTTCCGGAAGTGCAGATTTTTGGGAACTGAATTTTGACGCGGCATACGGTCTGAGAAGCAACGGAAGTCGCGACAGCCTCAAAATATCTTTCAGTCAAGACTGCGGCGGTACGGAAAACGTCCTTTGGAAAAAAAGCGGAGAGGACTTTGCGAAAGTCGAAACCGATAATTTTTATCGTCCGAAAGGCAGCGAATGGACGCGCGAAAAACTTATTTTTGATAACAGAAGTCTGAAAAACAGCCATCTACGCTTCTTTTTCGACAACATCGGCAACTACGGAAATGCGTTGTATCTTGATAACATTTATTTGCAAAAAGTGAATTTGTCAAGCAAGCCCGAAGCCGATTTTGTGGCTGACCGCAGCTTACTTGCGCCCGGCGATTACGCCGTATTTTATGACCGCTCTGCCGGTAATGCCTACAATCATCTTTGGAATTTTTCTCCCGCCAATCCTTCATTGTCGCAATCCTTGCAGCCAAAAATTACTTACGGCATCACAGGAACGTATCCTGTTGCACTTTCTGTCAGTAATCCGCTCGGAAACAGCAGTAAAAGCAAAAATGCCTATATTCGCGTAACCGATTTAAAAAATGTAAAAAATTACACGCAGGAATTAAAACTTATACAAGACGGCGCGGGTTACGTCTGCGGTACAAACAGCAAAAATGACCAAGGCAAAGCAGAATTTTTTGAAAAAAGTACGGTTTCGCAACAAGAACTTTTAGGTGCGGACATTGATTTTGCCGTTTTAAAAGCAAAAACTGACAATGCTGTCTTAACTTTTAAAGTATGGTCGGGCAATCAGCCGTCGAGTATTGCGGCAACACAAACGGTTCGAGTTCGCGACATGATTTTGCGCGGAAATACCTACCGCTTGCACCTTTCCGCACCTATTTCGCTGCCCGAAAATTATTTTATCGGTGTTGAGTTCGGCAACGACATTGAAATCGCCCTTTTTTCTTCCGAAGAAAACAAAAATTCGGCTTGGGAGCGCACCTCTGCGGGGGTTTGGCAGCCTTTTGATGCACCTCTTTCAGCAGGCGGGCGCAACCTTAAACGCGCTTTAGCAATCAAACCGCTTTTCCAATCCGACACGCCGACCGGATTTGAAAACGAAGATATTTCGGAACAAATCAAACTTTTCCCCAATCCCGCCTCGTATTCCTTTAACATTTTTTCCGAAACTTTGACGATTAAAAAATTTGACATTATTGATATTTCGGGCAAAATTTGCGGCTCGGGCGAAGCAAATGAGCAAAAAGTCAATTTTTCTTGCAAAAATCTTGCAGCGGGTTTTTATTTTGTCAAAGTAGAAACCAATAAAGGATTGACTGTTAAACGTTTAATGATTGAAAATTAATCATTTTTAGTGCGGCAGACTTAAATTTGCCGCGCTGTTGTTTTTAAAAAAAACTATGCAAATCGTTTTTAATTCGGTTTTTTATCCTTATCGCGGCGGCATTTCGCAGTTCGGAGAGCAAGTTTTGAGCGGATTGGAAAAAAAGCACGCAGTGCTCGGGCTGAATTTTACCCGTCAGTATCCCGATTTTTTGTTTCCGGGTAAGTCGCAATATGACGAAAATTTATTTGAAAAATCACATACTTTGCGTGTGATTGACAGTGTAAATCCTTTTTCATGGATTAAAGCGGCAAAAATCATCAATCAAACCGCCCCCGATTACCT
>JBPOJO010000034.1:0-11528 GCA_052033485.1 Bacteroidota bacterium
ATTTTATTCAAAAACCAATTCATTTTTCCCGCCGTTCCGCGCCTTGCGTAAATTTCCATCACGGTGTAAAGCAAATAACGGTCGTCCGAAAATTCATAGCGAGCGACTGTTTTTTCGATGTTTTCATCGTCCAAAAGATGCAAAAGATAAAGCGCATTGCTGCGAACAAAATAAGAAGAATCGTTTAAAGCAGCCGAAAGTTCCGCTTGAGTGTCCGTATATTTTCGCGCCAAATTTTGCAAAGCCAAAGTGCGACAAAGTGAATTTTCGTCTTTACGAAAAATATTTTGAAAATCAGCTTTAAAATCCTCCGGCAAACTCAATTCTTCGTCCCCGAGCAAATCCAACGTTATCAGGCGCACTTCCGCTTCTTTATGCAAAAGCATTTTGCGAAAAAATTCCCTCACTTCCGGCTCGTAAAAATGCAAAATCGCCGAATCAAGCCCGTTTTGATGTTCAAAAAAATTCTCGGCACGGCGAATTTGTTTGAGAACGGAAGACAATTTTTGGGAATAAAAAATCTCGCCCGGAATAATTTTTTCCCTGTCGAAAACAATAAAATCAGGCTCACTTTCCGTTAAAAAAGTAAAAGTATCGGTTTGATTTTGCAAAAGAATATTTTGAGAAAATGTTTTTTCGCCGATTTGATACGTAACTGACATCGGTATTTCAAAAGGATTTTCCGCCGCAAAATCTTGTTTTTGCGCCGCAAAAATTTTTAAAGTATTGTTGAAATAATCTGTTTTGAGATGAATTTCGGGGTGCCCCGCCGAAAAAAACCACTGATTGAAAAAGCCGTTCCAATCCTGTCCGGTGATTTCTTCCAAACAAATTCGGAATTGATGCGCTTCCGCTTTTCCGAAAGCGTGTTTTTTTAGGTACAGCCTTAAAGCTGCAAAAAATGCCTCCTCGCCTGCTGTTTTGCGCAAAAAATGCAAAATTAAACCGCCTTTTGCGTAAGAATGATTGTCAAACATATCTTCTTCGCTCGCATAATGAAAGCGAATTAAAGGTTCTTTTTTACTTTTTGCCTCAAAAAAATAATTGTCGCGCTCCTCTTTTCGATGCGCATCTGCTGAAAATTTTCCGTAACGATGTTCTCGCCAAAGGTATTCGGAATAATTGGCAAATGCCTCATTTAAAGCCAAATTCGCCCAAGATTCAGCCGTTACATAATTGCCGAACCAATGGTGAAAAAGTTCATGCGCGATGATATCGTCCCAATGCGTGTCTTTTGCGGAAATAGAATCCACTTGTACGCCCTCCATAAAAACCGACGCGCTTGTATTTTCCATTGCGCCCGAAATAAAATCGCGGACGACAACTTGCGCGTATTTTTCCCAAGGGTATTGACAATCAAGCAGTTCCGAAAAAAATTTCATCATGTCGGGTGTATTTCCGAAAACCGCTTTTGCGTGCGGAGCAAAGGCTTTTTCGGTGAGATAATCAATCGGAATTTTGGTGTTTTCCTCCCTGAAAAGGGCAAATTCACCGACGACAAACATAAAAAGATAAGGCGCGTGCGGCACATTTTGTTTCCAAAAATCCGTTCGCGTGCCGTCCTTGTTAATTTTGGTTTGAATAAGTTTTCCGTTTGAAAGAGTTTGAAACTTGGAATCTACCGTGATGAGAAGCTCCTGCGTGGTTTTCACATTCGGAGCATCAAAAGTCGGAAACCAAGCGGAAGCCGCCGAGGTTTCGCCCTGCGTCCAAATTTGTTGCGGTTTTTCGGGAAAAATTTTCAGTGGATTGATGAAATAAACGCCTTTATTTTCCTCAAAATAGCCTTCCTCGTAATCCGTGAGCTTATTCGGCTGCGCTTTGTAGAGAATTTCTAAAATAATTTCCTCATTTTTTTGATAGGTTTTATCAAGTTCGATACGCAGCTTAAATTTTTCTTTTTGCGAAAAAGTCAATTCGATTAATTTTTCGCCTTTTTGATTGATTTTTTTGACAGAAAAAACTTCTAAGGCTTTTGCATCAAGAATCACGTGATTTTGTGGGTAAAAATATGGCGAAATATACAAAACTGCTTTACCTGCAAGGCTTTGCGTTGCCCAATCGGGGAGAATTTCGAGGCGAGTATGCTTAAGGCGAAAAGGCAAAGAAACTTCCTTGCGATAGGGAAATTTCGGCTTTTCCGTTGCCTCTTTTGCCGGCAAACTGTCTGCAAAAACAGTGTCAGCCGCTTGTGTCAGCACATTTTCGGTATTCAGGGCTTTGACATCACCGGAAGTAACAGCCTTTTTTTGCGATTGACATGAGAGATGGAGTAAAAAAAATAAACAAAAAAATAAGCGAGAAAAAAAGTTCGATTTCATCTGCGTAAGGTTTTTTGAGGCGCAATTTAGCGGATTTTGTTTTTGAAAACGAGATTTTTTGCATTTTTCTTGTGCATTAAGAACCTCAGAAATCAAATAATTTCCCTTGTGCAATCAAAAAAGCAAGCCCGACAAAAGGACAATGCGGCAGAAGCGGTGCAAAAAAGTACGTTAATAAATTAAAAATCGAACGACTTTTGCCGCTGCTTGCCGTGTTTTGAATTTCTTTTTTTAACTTTGTGATTCAATCAAAACAGCATCAATTTTGGAAAGTTTAATCATGATAGCTCAACTTTTACTTGGGCTTTCAATTTTAGTCGGATTGCATGAGGCAGGGCACATGGTCGCCGCAAAAATGTTCGGAATGCGTGTTGAGAAATTTTCGGTCGGCTTCCCGCCCAAAGTTTTCGCTTTTACAGTGGGCGAAACAGAATATTCTTTGGGAGCGATTCCGCTCGGCGGTTTTGTCAAAATTTCGGGCATGATTGACGAATCGATGGATACCGAACAAATGGGCAGTGAGCCGCAGCCTTATGAGTTTCGCTCAAAAGCGGCTTGGCAACGCCTGATTGTTATGCTCGGCGGCATTATAGTTAATGTGATAACGGGCGTTGTGATTTTTGTCGCGCTGACCTTTTACAGAGGTGAAATTTTTACGCCGATAGAAAGTGTGAATGAAAACGGGGTGTATGTCAATGAATTCGGCAAAGCACTCGGTTTGATGGAAGGCGATAAAATTATTGAGGTGAACGGCGTGCCGGTGAAAACTTTTGAAGACGCAAAAAATCCGAATTTTTTGCTTGCCGACGGCGCGTATTATCTTGTTGAGCGCAAGGGCGAACGGCTTAAAATTTTTGTTTCGGACGAGTTCATCAAAGATTTTTCGACCAAAGAAGAAGCCAAAAACTTTATGGAACCGCGCGTACCGTTTTTTGTCGGCGATGTAATTAAAGGCGGCAATGCAGAAAAAGCGGGGATAAAAGCCGGCGATGCAATTCTCGAAGTCAATAAAGAACCGGTCAGATATGCTCAAGAATTTGTTGCCGTTTTGCAAAAATATAAAGCGCAAAGCGTAGATTTTACAATTTTTCGCAACAATGAAACGATAACACTCAAAACAGAAGTTTCCGATGCCGGAAAAATCGGTATCGCCATGAATCCGACGCTCGAAAAACAATACCGCGATTATGCTTTCGGCGATGCGCTTGTCGTCGGAACGGAGAGTGCTTTCGGTGTTATTTGGCTCAATATCAAGGCAATGAAAAAAATGATAGACGGAAAACTTGCCCCCTCTGATTCTTTCGGCGGTCCGATTGCGATTGCAAAATTTTACGGCAGTGAGTGGGATTGGTTGCGCTTTTGGTCAATTACGGGTATGCTTTCGATGGTGCTTGCTTTTATGAATTTGCTCCCGATTCCCGCACTTGACGGCGGTCATGTGGTCTTTTTGATTTATGAAATGATTTCGGGAAAAGCACCTTCCGACAAATTTTTGGAAAATGCGCAAAAAGTCGGCATGGTGATTTTACTTTCTCTGATGATTTTTGTATTCGGCAATGATATTTACAAATTGATAGTCGGATAAATCTCTCATAATATTTTTCGGCAAAGTAATTTCAACGGTATTTTCCTCAAAATTACTTTGTCGAAATGTGTGTTAAAAAATTTCAAAAAAACTGACTTTTCCGCTTTCAATGTCGTAAAAAGCATGGACTAATTTTATCTCATTGCCTTCATGCAGTTGATTAATAAAATTACTTTGCGCCAAAATATCTCGTAATGTATTGCGAGCATTGTTATTGGCAATTTCTTCCTCAACTTCGTGATACTCGCGCTCAATGCGTGAAATACCGTGATTGCCTTTGTCGGTCGTAGTGTCTTCCGGCGGAATACTCGGTTTGATTTGCTTAACAAGTAGGGAAAGATGACTTCCCTCCACATCTTTTATCGCTCCTTTGACTGCTCCGCAATGATTATGCGCCATAACAATAATTAACTTCGTTCCGCTGAACTTCACTGCATACTCAATACTCCCCAAAACATTCAAATCTTCGAGATTGCCGGCATTTCTGATAACAAAAATTTTGCCGATGCCTTGGTCAAAAATAATTTCGGGCGGAATACGCGAATCCATGCAAGAAAGTATGACGGCATAAGGTTTTTGCCCTTTTTTACTTGCTTTAATTTGCTGATGGTAATTTGTGTTGATGAGTTTATTGTCAAGAAAACGTTGATTTCCGCGTTTTAATTCCGTCAACGCATCTTCATATTTTTCGATAATCGGAAAAACTTCCGTTTTCGTTGATTTCGCACTTTCTTCTGACGCATTTTGATTGTTTGAATTTTGACAAGACAATAAAATAAAAGCGCAAAAAAACGGTATAAAAATTTTGGGAATGAGGTGCATTGTATTTGAGTTGAAAAATGAAAAAAAAAGCTGCCCTTTCTCAAAGGCAGCTTTTT
The DNA here is from genome assembly GCA_052033485.1 of Bacteroidota bacterium. Classification (GTDB taxonomy): domain Bacteria; phylum Bacteroidota; class Bacteroidia; order Cytophagales; family Bernardetiaceae; genus JBPOJO01. The sequence continues at coordinate 4,785 of JBPOJO010000034.1, forward strand.
TTAAAGTTTAACGAACTTTTTCAAGCGTTTTTTTACTGCGTCTTGCATTTTTTTCATTCGCTTCTAACATTGCCTCATGTTCTTCACGCGACATGACGTTGACATTTCTGTATTTGCGAATGCCCGAACCGGCGGGGATAAGATGCCCGACGATAACGTTTTCTTTCAAACCGCGCAATTCGTCGACTTTTCCGCGAATAGAAGCTTCGCTCAAAACTTTCGTAGTTTCTTGGAAAGAAGCCGCCGACATAAAGCTGTGCGTGCCTAATGATGCCTGCGTGATACCTTGCAAAGTCGGTTTTGCGACGGCAGGATTAGCTTCACGAACGCTGACCAATTTTTCATCACGGCGTTTTAAGTGCGAATTTTCATCGCGCAATTCACGCGGCGTAATGATTTGACCGTTGCGCAATTTTTTAGAATCGCCGCAATCAATAACAACTTTTTTGTCCAAAAGACCGTCATTTGCTTCGCGGAAGTCAAATTTATCAACGCTTTGATACAACAAGAAGTTGGTATCGCCTGCGTCAAGAATTTCAACTTTTTGCATCATTTGTCTGACAATGATTTCGAGGTGTTTGTCATTGATTTTTACGCCTTGCAGACGATAAACTTCCTGAATTTCATTCACCAAATATTCTTGAACAGATGTCGGACCGTTGATAGAGAGAATTTCGGAAGGGGCAATCGCACCGTCAGAAAGGGCTTCTCCTGCTTTCACGTAGTCATTTTCTTGAACAAGAATGTATTTTGAAAGCGGCACCATATATTTACGTTTGATACCGTCTTTTTTCGATTCGACAAAAATTTCACGATTACCGCGTTTGACCTGCCCGTAATTAACAACACCGTCAATTTCGGAAACAACAGCCGGATTTGAGGGGTTACGCGCCTCAAACAACTCGGTTACACGCGGAAGACCGCCCGTGATGTCTCGGGTTTTGCTCACCGAGCGCGGGATTTTCACGATAACTTTGCCGGCTTTTACTTTTATACCTTCTTCAACAACAAGGTACGCGCCTGCCGGAATGTTACTTGTCGTGATTTCGCCTTCGTTTAAGCCCTCAATAATAATAGCAGGGTTTTTGGTTTTATCACGAGTTTCGATAATGACTTTTTGCCTGTGTCCGGTTTGTTCGTCGTATTCTTCACGATACGTAATATCTTCAATGATATTTTCATAACGAACCGTACCGTCAAACTGCGCCAAAATAACGGCGTTGAAGGGGTCCCAATTACAAATTTCTTGCGCTTTTTCGACCAATTGACCGTCTTTTACTTGCAAAAACGCGCCGTAAGGCAAATTGTAATTAGAAAGCAAACGATTAGTTCCGGGCTCAACAACACGAATTTCACCGACACGCGACATGACAACTTCTTTTTCTTCGCCGTCATCGCTTACGGTCGTAACCGTTTTGACATTTTCAAAAAATACCTGACCGGCAAATTTTGATTTGATGTCCGACACAACGGCAACGTTTGATGCCGCACCGCCTACGTGGAAAGTACGGAGGGTCAATTGCGTGCCCGGCTCGCCGATAGATTGCGCGGCAATAACACCGACGGCTTCGCCCATCTGAACCAAACGCCCTGTTGCCAAGTTGCGCCCGTAGCATTTCGCGCAAACACCGAAACGAATTTCACAGGTGAGTACCGAACGAATTTCAACCGATTCTATACCGGATTCTTCAATTCTCAACGCCGCATCATCATGAATGAGGTCATTTCCGCGCACCAAAAGTTCTCCGGTTTCGGGGTTAATAACATCAATCAAGGCAATTCTTCCGACAATTCGTTCCGACAAAGGCTCAACGATGTCCTCGCCTTCTTTCAAAGCCGAAACAGTCAAACCGCGGAGCGTGCTGCAATCCGCTTCCGTGATAACAACATCTTGTGCAACGTCGACAAGACGACGAGTCAAATAACCCGCGTCAGCCGTTTTTAAAGCGGTATCCGCCAAACCTTTACGAGCACCGTGCGTTGAAATGAAGTATTCCAAAACGTCGAGACCTTCTTTAAAGTTAGAAAGAATCGGGTTTTCAATGATTTCACCGACCGAACCTTGCAAGTTCTTTTGCGGTTTCGCCATCAAACCCCTCATACCGCCCAACTGACGAATTTGCTCACGCGAACCACGCGCACCCGAATCCATCATCATGAAAACGGCATTGAAACCGTCGTCATCTTTTTCCAAATCAGCCAAAAGCGAGTTTGCAATGCTTCTGTTGACGCGCGTCCAAATATCAATGACCTGATTGTAACGTTCGTTATCCGTAATCAAGCCCATAAGATAGTTATTATGAACGACTTCAACTTCTTCTTTCGCCGCCGCAATGAGTACGTCTTTGTTATCGGGGATTTTGATGTTATCCAAACCGATTGAAAGCCCGCCGCGGAAAGCTTGTTCAAAGCCTAAATCTTTAATATCGTCGAGAAATTCCGCCGTGCGCGCCATACCTGTCGTTTTGAACACACGCGAAATAACTTTTTGAATGTTCTTTTTGGTCAGCAAAATATCAATAAAACCACATTCTTCGGGGACGCATTGATTAAACAAAACTCGTCCGGCGACTGTTTCAATGATTTTCTTTTCAAATTTGCCTGTTTTGTCGTCAAAAACAGTTACACGAATTTTAATAAACGCTTGTTTTGAAAGCCGTTGTTCGTTGACGGCAATAATGACTTCTTCTTCGGAATAAAAAATACCTCCTTCGCCGACAACTTTTCTTTTTTCACTGCTTTTGCGCCCTTTGCTGAGGTAATAAAGCCCCAAAACCATGTCTTGCGAGGGGACTGTAATCGGACTGCCGTTCGCCGAGTTCATGATGTTGTGCGCTGAAAGCATCAAAGTAGAGGCTTCGAGCACGGCTTCTTGACCGAGCGGCACGTGAACCGCCATTTGGTCACCGTCAAAGTCGGCGTTAAACGCCGAACAAACAAGCGGGTGCAACTGAATAGCTTTTCCCTCAATCAATTTCGGCTGAAAAGCCTGAATACCCAAACGGTGCAAAGTAGGGGCACGGTTGAGCATGACGGGGTGTCCTTTGAGGACATTTTCGAGAATATCCCAAATCATCGGGTCTTTTCTGTCTACAATTTTGCGGGCAGATTTCACCGTTTTGACAATACCTCTTTCGATTAATTTGCGAATAATAAAGGGTTTGAAGAGTTCTGCTGCCATTTCTTTGGGCAAACCGCACTCGTGCAATTTCAACTCGGGTCCGACAACGATAACGGAACGACCGGAATAATCAACACGCTTACCGAGCAAGTTTTGGCGGAAACGCCCTTGCTTGCCTTTCAACATATCTGAAAGTGATTTTAGGGCGCGATTGCCTTCTCCGCGAACGGCATTGACTTTACGCGAGTTGTCGAAAAGCGAATCTACCGCTTCTTGCAACATGCGTTTTTCGTTGCGCAAAATTACCTCCGGTGCTTTGATGTCAATCAAACGTTTCAAACGATTGTTGCGAATGATAACGCGGCGATAGAGGTCATTGAGGTCGGAAGTGGCAAATCTGCCGCCGTCGAGCGGAACAAGCGGACGAAGTTCGGGCGGAATAACAGGCACCATGCGAATAACCATCCATTCAGGACTGTTATCAACGCCGCGTGCTTGCGATTCGCGGAAAGCTTCGACGACTTTTAGTCGTTTTAAGGCTTCTGCTTTTCTTTGCTGTGAAGTTTCGTTCGTTGAGGAGTGTCGCAACTCATAAGAAAGCTCGTCAAGATTAATTCGTTGCAAGAGCATTTCTAATGCTTCAGCCCCCATTTTCGCGATGAACTTGTCGGGGTTGCTGTCGTCAAGATTAAAGTTTTCGCGCGGGAGTTTGTCGGTAAATGTGATATACTCGTCTTCCGTGAGGAAATCCATTTTTTGCACGCCGTCTTTCGCAAGAATGCCGGGTTGCACCACGATATATCGTTCGTAATAAATTATTTGGTCGAGTTTTTTCGTCGGAAGTCCGAGTAAATATCCGATTTTATTCGGTAAGGAGCGAAAGTACCATATATGCGCCACGGGGACAATCAGTTGTATGTGCCCCATACGTTCGCGGCGAACTTTTTTCTCCGTTACTTCTACGCCACAGCGGTCGCAAACGATGCCTTTATAGCGAATACGTTTGTACTTTCCGCAGTGACATTCCCAATCTTTGACAGGACCGAAAATACGTTCGCAGAACAAACCGCCCATTTCGGGTTTGTATGTCCTGTAATTGATGGTTTCGGGTTGTGTTACTTCTCCGTTTGAGCTTTCCAATATGGATTCTGGGGAAGCGAGACTGATAGTAATCGTACTAAAATCGGGTTTAATCTTCTTATTTTTCTTATTTAGAGCCATCCGACACAGCGATTTGAATTTGAACTTGCAAAATTAATTGCTTTTTTTTATTTTAAAACAAAAAACAGTTTTTTTTTCAAAAAAAATTTATATAAGCGTTTTGCATTGAAACAGAGGCTTGTTTTATTGAAGAATTACTGAAAACTTCGGAAATCTAATTTTTCCCGACAAACTTTAGCAATGGCACAATGAATTAAGAATTTTTAAGAAGTGAAAAAGTTTTTTTGAACAACCGAGATTTCTTTGCTCTTGTTAGCGTTCTCACAAACAACTGATAATCAATGCTTTAAATTTTATTTATGAAAACACAAATATGGGCAGCAGTATTGATGTCTCGTAACGGTTTAGCCGGCGTGTAAAGGCAGTCCGAAAAGTCATTTTTGAAAAATTAAAACCAAACATAATTCTTCGCCCCCCTTTTTGCTAATTTTTAACGGAGCTTTAACAACGTTTTTTCTACAATTTCTGTCAAAATTACTCTGCTAAATTGGGCAAGTACACTTAAATAATGCCGTTAGGCATAAAATCTTTGTAGAAAATATCCGCTAAGATATTAAAAACGCCCTTAGGCGTGAAATCTTTGGGGAATACCCGCAAGCGAAACCGATATTTCACGCCTAAAGGCGTTTGAAGTCAGCTGTATGCTGTTTTTCTACAAAGATGACAAGCCTAAAGGCTTTAAATTACTAAACAATATTAGTAAGCAAGCAAAATTTTATTTGGTTTGTCTAATCGAAATAAAACTTTTCGGACACACTCTTTTATGGAACAAGCCATGTCAACAAGCGAATTTAAAGTCGCAAGCTAAAGCTCGCGGTACACGCCGGCTAAACAGTTACACTTAACAACATTGGACTAAAGGCTACGTTACATTTCGTTTTCGTTTTAGGTTTACAGATGCTCAATAATGACAAAATAAAAAAAGGTTGCGGGAATAACGGTTTTAGATTTTTTGACACTAAAAATAATCATTTTTATTCTCTTTTAACTACATTTGCAGCGTAATTAAGTTTTTGTGCAAATTTATTCCCTTTCGGGTGATAGAATCGTCAAAAAAATGGGCAAAATTCCAATTCGACTGCACGATTTTGGAAAATCGTGCTGCAAAAAAGGCACGAAATTATGCGTCGAAAGGGAATAATTGCGCAAATTTGAATGTTTGCGAGGACGCAATCAACGGCGATAAATCTAACTTTCCTTTTTCACAAAAAACTGCCGAAGTGGGAAAAAAAATTTTAACGGTTATTGGCGGACCGACGGCTTCGGGAAAAACCGAGATTGCAGTAAAACTTGCCGAAAAATACGGTTGCGAGGTCATTTCGGCTGATTCACGGCAAATGTACCGCGAAATGAGCATCGGAACTGCGAAGCCGACTGCGGAAGATATGAGGGGTATTCCGCATCATTTTGTCGACACTTTGCATGTCAGCGAAGACTACAATGCGGGACAGTATGAAAATGATGCACTTATTTTATTGAAAAATTTATTTGAAAAATATGACAGACTTATTTTAGCAGGCGGTTCCGGTTTGTATATTAAGGCTTTATGCGAAGGTTTTGATGAATTGCCTGCCGTCAGTGCGGCGGTGCGCGAGGAAGTGGAAGATGATTTAAAAAAAAGAGGGATTGATTTTTTGTTGAATGAACTCAAAGAAAAAGACAAAATTTACTTTGATTTTGTCGACAAACACAACCCCGCACGTGTTATGCGCGCACTTGAAGTCATCAGGTCGTCGGGCGAAAAATTTTCTGACTTGCGAAAGGCTGAAAAAAAATTGCGTTTTTTTGAGACAGAATATTTTATGCCGGCACTTTCTCGCGAGGAATTGTATGACCGAATCAATCGCCGAACAGAAAAAATGCGCGAACTCGGATTAGCGAAAGAAGTCGAATCACTGCTTCCTTTTCGTAACTGCAACGCCTTGCAAACGGTAGGGTACAGCGAACTTTTTGATTATTTTGACGGAAAAATCAGTCAAGATGCCGCTTTTGAACTCATTAAACAGCACACAAGAAATTACGCAAAAAGACAACTCACTTGGTTTCGTAAAATAGCTGATATTCAAGAGATTACAAATTAAATCTACAACAGCCTTCAGTCTGTACACTGCATAAATTTACGGTCTAAAGTCCGATGTTCAGGGGTATCAGTTGCAATTTTTTTACATTTTTACAAAAATGTTGTTTAGTTAAGGATTTGGAAAAAAAAGACAAAAATATGTTGTCCCTAACGGGCATTGGGTAAAAAGAGATGACGACTTTCTATCAATATACAACGCCTAAGGGCGTATTTTGAGGGTGTCCGAAAAGTCAATTTAGGAAAATCAAAGCCAAATAAAATTTTGTTATTCCCGTTTTGAGCATTTCATTAGAGAAAAAATGACGGTTTTGAGGCAATTTCT
>JBPOJO010000612.1:0-3849 GCA_052033485.1 Bacteroidota bacterium
AAATTCAAAAACACATTGATAACAAACTTCTCATTTCTGTTGCCCCTGACGGCTATTTAAAGAAAGTTCGATAATAAAAAAAAGGCGTTTTCACATCGAAAACGCCTTTTTTTGCTGAAAATCGGCTACTGCACTTTTCCTTTCTTTTCAAAATCATACGTCAAATACTCACTGACATCTTTGCACTTTTTTTGAATAATGATGTTGTGCCCGTTTGTTTCGGTTATTTTCCCGTCGTGTATACCGAAAATAGACTTTATCCTACGCCATGCAAGATGAACGAAAGAATTATTCGTTTTCGTTTTTTGAACAATGAACATGTTTTCGCTTTCATTGTAGTTTTCCAAATATTGTTTAACGAGCGTTTGTATTTCTTGCGGCTCATTATTTAGAATTTCAGCTATCATTTTTAAAGTTGTGTTGTTTTCCATTACCCCGTAGCGTACACCGGAATGTGCTTCATTCATCAACAATTTATAGTAAACTTCCTTATTGATTTCAAAATTACGCCAATTTCCGCCGATTTCTTCAGCCGACCACAACAAATCGTCATACAGCCGATTGATGACTGAGTTTACTTTCAGAGGGATTTTGGGGTGAAAATAATTTTCATCACCGATAACGTCCCTAATAAAAGTTATTAAATGCTTAAAATCCGTTGCACATTTTAATCCGTTACCTAAATGCCCATTATGCGCAATCGTTAAGCCTTCCTGCAAAAAAAGCACATTATCCGTCAATCCTAAAACAGCATAACATGCCGTATAATCCGGAGCTATTGGTTTAAAAAACTTTTTTCTTACCGAAATTACTTGTCGAATGATGTCTGTGTCATACAAAGAATGATGCGGGAAAGGCATAAAATGATTGCCGATATAAACATTATTGGCATTAGAAATAATATCCAAACTACTCATCAGCTTCGGAACACCTTTTCGATATGTATAGATAAAATTTGTCCATCCTTGTTCTTGAAATGAGGCATACCGCCACGTAATCACTTTGACCTCCGTGCGGCTTAGTTCTTCGTGCAGCCTTTCAAGACAATAGCGAACCAACACTTGTCGGTCTTCAAGCAACATAACATACTTTCCTCTGACATATTGCAAGCCGAACTCCCAATTATCTGCCATCGGAAGTCCTCCGCTTCGAAAATAACGCAATCGTGAATCGCTTGAAAAAGCTGCCACGGCGTTCTTTGTCGCAACATCACTTACGTCATTATCAACCACAATCAATTCAAAGTTTTTAAAACTTTGCTTCAAAACACTGTCTATCGCAAATCTGACAATTTGACTGCGATTTCGTGTCGGAATAATAATGCTGAAAATGACGGATTCTTCCATAGAAAAATTTGCTTTAACTAAAAAAAAATTTAAAAAATACAGAGTTCAGGGATTGCGGTAACAAATTTTGTCCCCCAAGCTCTGACATAATTTAACTGCTCTTGAATTTCTTCTTTAATATTCCACGGCAAAATAACCACGAAATCGGGACGCTCACGACTGATAAAGTCTTCCGAAACAACAGGAATATGGCTGCCGGGTAAAAATCGCCCTTGTTTGTGCGGCGACTTATCAACGACGAAAGAAATCATATCTTTTCTTATTCCGCAATAGTTCAACAAGGTATTTCCTTTTGCGGCAGCACCATAGGCAGCAACTTTTTTTCCGTTCCTTTTTTGCTCAATTAAAAATGAAAGAAAATCATATTTGATGTTTTCAACTCGCTTCTGAAAATTTTGATAATAAGCAAGCGTGTTTAAGCCTTTATTGATTTCTTTTTGCTGCAAAAGGGTTACATTTTCGGAAATTTCCTTGCTGTTGTCTTCGCTGTGTTTTGCATAAATTCGCAGCGAACCGCCGTGTGTCGGTATTTCTTCAACATCAAAGAGGCTTAAGCCGTGCTTGTCAAAAATTTGTTGAACTGCTAAAAAAGATAAATATGAAAAATGTTCATGATAAATTGTATCAAATTGATTATTTTCAATCAATTGCATCAAATGCGGAAATTCCATTGTGATTACCCCGTTTTCCTTCAAGGCAACTTTCATTCCCGCCACAAAATCATTGATGTCGGGCACATGCGCCAAAACATTGTTGCCTAACAATAAGTCGGCTTTTCTGCCTTGTTCAATAATTTTTTTTGCCAATTCTACCCCAAAAAATTCCGTCCAAGACTCAATCCCTTTTTCACGAGCTACTTTTGCAGTGCTTAAAGTTGGTTCAATCCCTAAAACTGGTATATTTTTTTGTTTAAAATATTGCAAAAGATAACCGTCATTTGATGCGATTTCAATGATTTGTGCGTTTTCGTTAAACCCAAATTTTGAAATCATTTTTTCGACATATTTTTTACTGTGTTCAAGCCAAGTTGTTGAAAATGAAGAAAAATAAACATAGTCATCGCTAAAAATTTCCTCCGCCCGTTTAAATTCGTCTAACTGAACCAAAAAACTTCTTTCGCTGACAAATAATTTAAGCGGGTAATAAGTTTCCGCTTCGTTTAACTGTTTTTCAAGTAAAAATGAATTTGATGGCGGGCTGAAGCCCAAATTAACAAATTCTTCCGTCAATAATAATCCGTCAAATCTGCATTTCATAAAATTAAATATTTAGCCCTTTAAATTGTGAATCAATCAATGAATACGAATTATCTCGTGCAGAAAGATGAACAGGCGGTAAAGCCCACGCAATACCGAGTGCTTTGTCATCGTGGCGCAAACCATCTTCACTGCCTTTTTCGTAAAATCCTGAATGTAAATACAAAAGCTCACTCCCGTCTTCCAACGCCTGAAATCCGTGTGCGAAGCCTTCGGGAATAAAAAGCATCTGACCGTCTTCATGCGCAAGCTCAATGCCGAAATGTTGCAAAAACGTCGGCGAACCCGCACGTATATCAACTATCACATCATACACTCGCCCGCGTACACATCGCACGATTTTGCACTCCGCATGCGGCGGGTGCTGAAAGTGCATGCCACGCAATGTCCCTTTGTAAGGATTGTATGAATGATTGATTTGTACAATTTCTTTCTCAAAGCCGATTTGTGCAAATTCTTTTTTGCAAAAAGTGCGGGCAAACTTGCCGCGCTCATCTGAAAAAGGTGTCAATTCAATCCTGAACGCGCCTTGCAGAGGCAATTCAAAAAATTTCATCGCCGTTTGTTCTGTTTTGTCGCAAACTTAAAAAAGTTTTTTGAAAAAATCACCTTAACAAATTTTTTTTCAAAAAAACACACGCATTTTGCTCTGATAAGGCTTGTTCTTAAAAAAGTTGTTCGTTATTTTTTAACGTTAGTCGGCATATACTTTAGTCAGGCGATGAAAAAGAGTATCGAGGCTGTCCGAAAAGTCATTTTCTGACAACTTCGGAAATCTTTGATTTGTTTTTCAAAATTAGCTTTTTTGCGCAATCCGGCACACAAAATACTTATTCCCTTTGACTCATCATTTCGTACTTTTTTGCTGCACGATTTTCCAAAATCGTGTAGGTGAATCGGAATTTTGCTCGTTATTTTACTGCGCTTCTATCACCCGAAAGGGAATAAGTTAAGAATTTTCAAAATTATTTGCTAAAAATATTCAGAGCCTGTCCGAAAAGTACGTTATAAATTTTGAAACCAAATATAATTTTGTTGTTTGCATTTTAAGCCTCAAAGATGATTTTTTTTGACAGAAATTGCCTCAAAACCGTCTTTTTTCTCTAATGAAATGTTCAAAACGGGAATAACGAAATTTTATTTAGTATAAATTTTCCTAAATTGACTTTTCGGACACCCTCTGAATATTTTTAGCAAATTTTTTTTGAAAATTCTTAGCTTATTCCCTTTCGGGTGATAGAATCGCA
>JBPOJO010000089.1:0-5954 GCA_052033485.1 Bacteroidota bacterium
GCTGAAGCTCGCGGTACACATTTGGTCGCACGCTGAAGCTCGCGGTAAACTTTGGTCGCAAGCTAAAGCTCGCGGTACACCTTTGGTCGCAAGCTAAAGCTCGCGGTACACCTTTGGTCGCAAGCTAAAGCTCGCGGTACACCTTAGGGCTAAAAAGTTTACAAAATATGACTGAAAAAATAAAAAAATGACCGACATTTTTGAAAACCTGCCGGAATACACGCGCAATCAGCTTGCATTGCGCAACGGACAAGACCGCCCCGAAATTTGGTGTGCCTTTCGCGGCTTAATTTATGATTTGTCAAAGTCAAGACTGTGGCAAAAAGGGCGACATTATGAGCATTGGGCAGGGCAGGATTTGACGAAAGAGTTGGAAAACGCACCGCATACGGAGTTTGTTTTTGATAAATTTTCTCCCGTAGGGCGTTTGAAGGCTTGAAAGTTTTTTTACGCAAAAATCTAAATCGGAATCTAAAACTCAAAAAACGGCGTTTTCGCAGCCTTAAGACTACACTACAATTCTTTTTAGGATTTATTCAAAAACCAAAAATTCTTTTTCTTTGATATGCAAGGGGTTAAATTTTTCGGCACGGAGGATTCCTTGCATTTTTCGCAATTTTAAGGTCATTTTTTTTTCGTTTATTTCCCCCGTCGGGTCTTTGACAAGAAAAAGATAATCGTAACCCAAAAGGTCTTTCACAAAAAAGTTCGGTTTTTCGTCATAAGAAGCGTTTTTGATGAGACGAAAAGCGCGAATTCCCGCAAAAAATTCAAAACAAGAAAAATTGTAATTCTCGTTTTCGTCTTTTGAAAGAGTCAAATCATTTTTTTTGATAAGATTTAGAAATAAATTTTTGTTCAAAAGCCATGCAAGGTGATACTCCTTGAGCGTGCAATTGAGGGCATAAATCTCAAAATTGTAGTCGTATTCGGCTTCTAAAAAAAAAATTTCAGACATAAAGTACAAATCTTTGACAAATTTCCAAAAAAGCCGGTAATTTTGCAGCCGAATCGAACAATTTTTTGTTTATTTCGAATAAAAATAATTTCTTTGTCAAACTTTTTTGATTTTGACAAACGAATTGCATTTATTTGCAGACATTTTCAGCTAAGTTCAACTTTAATAAAAAAAACTTATGTCAAATATCGCAGAAAGAGTGAAAAGCATCATCGTAAAGAAACTCGGTGTTGAACTTTCAGAAGTAACCGAAAGCGCGAGCTTTACGAACGACTTAGGTGCGGACTCCCTCGATACAGTTGAGATGATTATGGATTTCGAAAAGGAATTCGGCATCACAATCCCCGATGACCAAGCGGAAAACATTGCGACAGTAGGTCAAGCAATTGCTTATATTCAGTCAAAAGTTTCCTAATCTTTTCGCGCTGTGCTTTTCGGCGCAGCGCGTTTTCACCCGTCACGGGGGAAATGTTTTTTATTCTTCATTCTGTCATTGCCATAAAAGACTTTTACTATTATGCAACTCAAAAGAGTCGTAGTAACCGGTGTCGGTGCGCTCACTCCCATCGGAAATACTTGCCCTGAATATTGGGACAATTTGGAAAAAGGGGTTAGCGGCGCGGCTCCGATTACATATTTTGACACTGCCAAGTTCAAAACTAAATTCGCCTGCGAAGTAAAAAACTTTGATGTTCACAATTTTATTGAACGCAAAGAAGCGCGAAAACTTGACCCCTTCGCTCACTACGGAATGGTGGTTGCAGATGAAGCAATAAAAGACGCGGGTTTTGACGCAAAAAGTGTCAACCCTGACCGTGTCGGTGTCATTTGGGCATCGGGTATCGGTGGTTTAAGTTCGTTTCACGAGCAAGTGCGAGAATACACGCTCGGAGACGGAACGCCGCGATTCAACCCGTTTTTTATCCCGCGAATGATTGTTGACATTATTTCGGGACATATTTCCATCAAACACGGCTTCCGCGGTCCCAATTATGTAACCGTTGCTGCTTGTGCCTCTTCCACGAATGCCATTATTGACGCTTTTAACCTCATTCGTTTGGGGAAATCGGACATTATTGTAACAGGCGGCTCTGAAGCCTCTGTTACGGAGGTCGGTATAGGCGGATTCAACGCAATGAAAGCCCTTTCGGAAAGAAATGATGATTGCAAAACGGCTTCTCGTCCCTTCGACAAAAACCGCGACGGTTTTGTCATGGGAGAGGGCGGCGGCTCAATCGTCTTGGAAGAATTGGAGCACGCATTGGCGCGCGGTGCGAAAATCTATGCCGAAATTGTCGGCGGCGGTATGACCGCTGATGCCTATCACATGACCGCACCTCACCCCGAAGGACTCGGCGCGAAAAATGTCATGTTGGAGGCTATGCGCGATGCCGAAATGTCGCTCAATGACATGGATTACGTCAATGTGCACGGAACATCTACGCCGCTGGGCGATTCTCGTGAATTAAAAGCGATAACGGAAGTTTTCGGCGAAAAAGTCTATGATTTGAACATCAGTTCCACTAAGTCAATGACCGGACACCTTCTCGGTGCTGCCGGCGTTGTCGAAGCACTTGCGGCTTTGATGGCAATTTGTAAAGGTGTGATTCCGCCGACTATTAATAATTTTGAACTTGACCCCGAAATTGATTCTAAATTAAATCTTACGCTCAATAAAGCACAAAAACGCAATGTTCGTTATGCTTTGAGCAATACTTTTGGATTTGGCGGTCATAATTCATCGGTAATTTTCAAAAAATACGAATAATTTTTTTTCAAGACCATCAAACTGACATTTCGTTATGAAATGAAAGTTCTTCAAAAGCGGCATTAATTTATTTTAATGCCGCTTTTTTATTTTTTAACAGCCTTATTCTTTTTAAACACCATAAAAAAGTAATAATTTCGCACCCGATTTCGTTTTGAAACGTATTTTTATCTAATTTTTTTCCGATGCAAAGATTTGTGTTCTTCATTCTTTTCGGGCTGCTCGGCTTAGGCATTTTTGCCGCGCCTGCTTTTTCTCAAAGCCCCTCGTCTTTTCGCGTTTTCGGCACGACGACCGATACAACGCTTGCTCCCTTACCTTTTTGTACGGTTATGCTTTTGGCAAAAAAAGATTCCGCGCTCATTCATTTCACGGCAAGTGATGAAAACGGAAAATTTTCTTTTAAAAATGTTCGTAAAGGTGAATTTTTTATCAAAACAACATTTGTAGGCTATAAATATGCCGAAAAAATTATTCCGTTTGGCGAAAGTGCAGAAATTAATCTCGGCAATTTCAGCATGAAACCGATTGCCGTTGAGTTGATTGAGGTCGTCATTAGAGAGGCGCGCGCTCCTCTCGAAATTCGCGGCGACACTATCGAATACAATGCTGCAACGTTCAAAGTTCCCGAAGGTTCTACAGTGGAAGACTTGCTCCGAAAGTTGCCCGGCGTAATGGTCGACGGCGAAGGAAATATCAAAGCGCAAGGCAAAGATGTTTCAAAAGTTACCGTTGACGGCAAAACTTTCTTTGGTGATGACCCAAAATTAGCCACTAAAAATTTGCCTGCCGAAGCCGTGTCAAAAGTTCAGGTTTTTGACACACAATCCGAACAGGCAAAAGCGACCGGCGTTGATGACGGTAAAAAAGAAAAAGTAATGAATTTGGAGCTGAAAGAAGACTTCAAAAACGGCGGTTTCGGAAAAATTACTGCCGGCGCAGGGACAGAAGAGCGTGCCGAATTAAAAGGAAACTACAATAAATTTGATGCAAAAAATCAAATTTCCTTTATCGGTTTTGCCAATAATGTCAATCAAACCGGTATGTCGTGGCAAGATTATCAAGATTTTCGCGGTGCGAATGCGTTTAATTCTTTTTCCGACAACGCTGACTTTGGTTTCGGCGGTTCGGGACGCTATTTTGTGTTTTCGTCAGACGAACAATCGCTCGGATTGCCGATTGGAAACAGAAATAATCGCGGTTTTACCCAAAATTATGCGGCAGGCGGAAATTACAACTACGACAATAAAAAAACCAAAATCGGCAGCAATTATTTTTTCAATTTGAGCGAACAACAATTTGATGCAAGCCGATTCCGCGAAAGTTTTCTCCCCGAAAATTCATTTACTTCGGAGGAAAACAGCACTCAAAACAAAAAATTTCTCAATCACCGCTTCGCGTTTCGTTTGGAACATGAGTTTGATTCCTTGAATCGAATTGTGGTAATTTCCAATTCGCGTGCCGGCAACTCAGATGAAAAATCGCAAAATTTGCAATCATTTTTTACCGGAGAAAATTTTTTAAACAGCCAAAGTCTTGCCCAAAACAACATTGACGGCAATGGTTTGACAAGCACTAACAGCCTTATTTTTAGGCATAAATTTAAGAAAAAGGGGCGTTCTTTTGCTGCAAGCGCGACATTTATGCTCAATAAGAATGAAAAAAAGGCATTTCAAAATTCTTTGAACGGTTTTTTCCAAATTGATACGGTGAGGAATAAAATCGAACAAGAAAACAGCACTTTGAGCGCGAGCAAACAATATAAAAGCAGCCTTTTTTATATTGAGCCGATTTCGCAAAAAGTGTATTGGGAAACTTTTGTCAATCTCGGTTTGCGCGAGGAGAGAATCGAACGTTTGGTTTTTGACAAAAGCAACGACAATAAAAATCGCATTGACAGCATGAGTCGCTATTATGACGGAAAAATTTTATTCTCCCGCAGCGGTACTTCTCTTCGCTACACCCACAACGGATTTAACGTTGCTGCGGGCGTTGCGGCGCAAAATTACCAAACAATAGGCGATTTTTCGGTGGCAAAAGGTGAAAAAGCACTCGGTTCAATTGACCGTTCTTTCCTTACTTTTACCCCCAATATTTCCGTTGATTGGGAGTTGCCGAACGGAAAATATGTCAGCATGAATTATGACGTGAGTGTAAATCAGCCGACTTCGGAAAATTTGCAACCTTTTGCCGACAATTCTAACCCGCTTTATATCAGAAAAGGCAATCCGAATTTGCTGCCGGAAGTACAACACGGCGCAAATGTTTCGTACAATATGTTCAACGCAGCGACTTTTTTCAACATGATGATTTCTGCCGGAGTCAATTATTCCGAAAATCAAATTGTTTATAATCAGAAA
This sequence comes from Bacteroidota bacterium, assembly GCA_052033485.1. GTDB lineage: Bacteria > Bacteroidota > Bacteroidia > Cytophagales > Bernardetiaceae > JBPOJO01. Next base: position 5,087 of record JBPOJO010000089.1, read on the forward strand.
GTTGATGAAAAAACTTTGATTACGACTTCTTTGCCGGAGAACCTGACAGGAAATAAAAGCGCGAACATTTATGCTTACACAAGTTTTCCGATTGTGAAAACAAAATTGACCGCAAACTTTAATCTTTCAACGGATTTTTCTAATTCTCCGATTTTCATCAACGGAAAGAAAAGCGAAACTTACTCGCAAGATTATAATTTTGGCGGCGGTTTTTCTTTAACGCCTTACGATTTTTTCACTTTGTATGCCAATTCGTACATGTCGTACAACAAGTCTGAATTTTCGCTTTCCTCCCTTTCGACGCAGGAATATTATGATTTTACCAATTCATTGGAAACTAATTTCAAATTGCCGCACTCGTTTTTTGTTTCAAGCAACATTCGCCATTTGGCATATAAAAATGAAGCGGCGGATTTTAATCGCTCTTTGGCAATTTGGAATATGTCGGTGTATAAACTTTTCGGTAAAGACAAAAAAGCGGAAATTCGTTTGACGGCGTATGATATTTTGAATCAAAATACAGGGATTTCGCAAAGTTATTACCAAAATTTTGCCGTTCGCGAGGTTTCCAAAACCTTGGCGCGTTATTTCATGCTTTCTTTCTCCTACAATATGCGCGGCATGAAAGCGGATATTCGCAAAAATAATTCTTGGTAGAAATCGTTTTTTTCAAAAAAAAAGCATAAGAATAAAATTGTAAAAAAAATATTCTTATGCTTTTTTTTAAAAAAATTCTTGCTTAGTAATTGGACAATTTAAAAGTGCAATTTAGGTACAAGAAATTTTAGTTCTTGAGTCGTTTTTGCATCAAACCTATAAGGTTTTTAAAACCTTATAGGTTTAAACTTTAATTTTGGCTGATTACTTA
>JBPOJO010000211.1:0-4889 GCA_052033485.1 Bacteroidota bacterium
TATTACTGTGTTTGTTTGTGTCTACACAATCGTCTTACCGCCTTTTATTTTGTCTACCCCGCCTTTGATTGTGTCCTAACAAGCTACCACCGCCGTTGTTTGTGTCTCCACAAGCGACCCACCGCCGTTGTTTGTGTCTCCACAAGCGACTTGCGGTGCATCTTGAAAAAGTCGCTTGTGAGGACACAAGCGACGGCGGGGTACGAAATGAAGAGTCGAAAGGGGATAATTTTTCAAAATTAGCACCCGTCTACTGCCGCTTTCGCAAAGAAAATTTTCCTGCCTCTGTTTTTGCTTCAAACACATTTTTCGCACATCAACAACGCCTTGCCTGCGTAGAGATTGTATTTATTTTCGCGCAAAAATGCAATGAGCGTTATGCCGAATTTTTCTGCTGTTTCTACCGCTAAGCTCGACGGCGCGCCGAGTGCACAAACGATTTTTATACCCGCAACAACCGCTTTTTGAAGCAATTCAAAGCTGACACGCCCGCTCAAAAATAAAATGTGCCGCGACAAAGGCAGTTGATTTTCCAAAAAATATTTGCCGATAAGTTTGTCAAGTGCATTGTGTCGACCTATATCTTCACGAACCGCCGATAAATTTCCGTTCAGGTCAAACAGTGCCGCAGCGTGAATGCCGCCCGTATATTTGAAAACCGATTGATTTTCCGAAACTGTTTTATTTAATGCCAAAATGACAGATTCTTGCACAAAAATTTCGTCGGAAGTCGGGAAATGACAAAGAAACTCAAGGTTTTCGAGAGAAGCTTTTCCGCAAATACCGCAACCGGAATGAACAAAAAAATTCCGGCTGATTTTTTTTTTGTCCGGCTCAATTCCCTCCCGTAAGCGCACCCGAATCACGTTGCCGAGCGCGTCAGGTGCGCTTGTGCGGCAATGTTCGATTCCGAGTAATTCAGAGGAAGAAAAAATGATGCCCTCGGAAAAAAGAAATCCTGCCGCTAACTCCGCGTCGTGGTCAGGAGTTCGCATCGTTACGGAAACGGGAATTTCTTTGCGAAAAAAATTGTCGCCGTACTCCAATCGAATTTCGAGCGGCTCTTCAAGCGCGACAAGGTCTTCTTTTTCAGACCAAAGTGCGTTTTCTTTGCTTTTGACTACGATGTTTTTGACTTTGCTCATGTTTTTTTGTAACAATTTAGCCGGCTTGCAAAGTATTGTAAATCAAGTTATTAGATTACCTTTTTACTTGTTCGGCGCAACCCAATAACTTGCGGTACAGCAGCAATATTTTCTCAAACACTTCATTACTTTTCGACCGCATTACATTCCGAGAACTTTGTTAAATCCGAGCAAAAAATAGGTCATTGCGGATTGTAAAGCCCCTCTTGCCGAAAAATCATTCGGAATCGCGTTTTGCGAGAGTTGAAATGAAGTCGGGTCGCCGGATTTGTATTTGTCCATGCCGCGATTTTGCGAGGGTTCAACTTTTCCGTTCAAAAATGCTAATTTCAGGTATTCACTCCGGCTTTCTTTCCACTGATAACCGACATAACGCGATTCGTAGATGGTGCAAAAAATTTTAGCATCTATACCGAAATCCGTCGCAACGCTCGATTTGAAGACCAAGTTTGATTTTCCGTTTGTTACGGAATAGACCCAGAGGTCGAAGTCTTCGGAACGGGTTTTTCTTGCCAAACGATAAAAATAAAAACTTGTTCCGTTGCGAACCGCCCCTTCATATTTATCCAAAAAATTATTGCGAAAATTGGCAATCAGCGTTTGCGCTTCGGGATAAAGCCATTTTTGCGCCGGCAACTCATTTTCAATTTTAACCAATTCGCTGCGCGAAGGTTTCACGCCGAAAACATCAAGGACTGTTTTTTGTTTGATAAAAACTTGTAATTTTCGCTGATAATCGGGAGATAAATTGTTCATTGACAATACTTTATCGTGAGCAGATTTCGCCTCTTCAAAACTTTTAAATTTAGCGTTGTTTAATTTTTCCATTTCGGCAAAATACTCCAACTGTTGTACGTCCATGCCGAGTGCGCCCATTTTTTCACGAATTTTGTGCTGAAATTCACCGGCAATTCCGCGCAAATCGCGCCTTTCTTCGACGGCTTTTTTAAAGGCAATAATTTTCGTTTCGTTGTCGGCTTTTTCATAAATCAAAGGCACTTTTCGCATCAGCGAATCACGGTATCTTTCGATGTTTTCTTCGCCCAAAAAGCTGTTTTCTTCCGACATGAGCGCGTCGAGCAGGCGCAAACACGGGCGAATATCGCCGTTGAAGTCATTTTTGTAATCTTCATAGTTAAGCGGAATATCGTTCAAAAAAGGGTTTTCTGCAATAATTTGTTGCAAACCTAAGATTGTTTTAGCTTTTTTTTGCATTTCAAAATATTCCTGACTGATTTTTTTGATGAAACGATAATCGGGCGCGGCGGCAATGTTGGTGGCGTACAGTTCAATTTTTTTAAGCAATTTGAGTCTTTCGCGTCCTTTTAATTTATCTTGCAGTTGAAAAAGAATTTTCAGCCGAATTTCAGGATTAATATTTTCATTGTTTGTGATGCTGTCAAAAATTTTCCTTTCTTTTTTCAAATCGAGTCGACTGTCATGTGCAATGTACTGCAAAGCGGCGAGAAAACTGCCGTTATCGAACCATTTTTGGGTAATTTCACTGTCGTAAAAATTTTCCTCCTTGTAATTTCTTGCATTTTTTGACCACCAATCATAAAGAAAACCCGCTTCGAGATGCCCTTTATCAGCCGCTTTTTTGAGCCATTTTAAGCCTGTCCGATAGTCGAAATGTGCTTCCAAAATCATTCTTCCCATTTCCGCCTGCGCATCAATTTCCCCGATTTCGGATTTGTGCGTGAGATTGCGCAGCCTTTCCAAGTCCAAATCCGGTTTGTCTTCAAAAACCCTTACGTCGAGTTTTTTTTGCATCAAAAGGGCAAGTTGTTGGTGCGCAATGCCCAAGTCTCGGGGCGCGCCGTATCCGCCGAGCGAAGCGGCAAAAAAGCATTCCCACTCCCCTTTTTCGTCAATATCTTTTGCGTCGCTCATGGATTGAGCTTTAAAAATCCATTCAATCCCTGTTTTGAAATCTCTTTGCGCAGCATCGGTAAAAAAAGAGCCGATATTGGCTTTTCCGAGCGTAATCATGGAGGGAATGTGGTTTTTTTTGGCAAATTTCCTTTCGTCTTTCAGGTGCGACAAATCGGGTTTTCCTGCCTTTTCTTGTGCAAAAAGAGGCGAAAATGCCGAAAATATTGTCAAAATACCGGCAAAAAATACAGTTTTTAAGTTTTTCATTGATTCAATTGCATTTTATATTGTAAAGTAATTGTCGGAAATTTTTTTTTTGGAAATGTTTCATCGTGAATAAGCCAAAAAATCGGTCGGTATTTATTTCTAAAAAGTTAATTGCTTGCTTTTCAGTGTTTTACAGACTTTTTGAAAATATTTTCTCTCATTTTGCCCTTTTGTTCGGAAAAGAGTAAAATGTCGTGCAAAAAGCATACAAAGATAAAAAAAATTGAAAAAAAAACGGTAAAAATTTGCAGGAACTTTTTAAAGTGCGCACAAAATAAAATTTTTCAACGCGGTACGCCTGCAATAAATACTGTCGGAATTTTGCCGATTTCAGGAATATTTTCGCGCCATTGCCTAATTTTTAAGGTTTTTATCACTTGCGCTTCCGTGTGAATACCTTTTGCGATACAAAGTGAAATCTCATCAGGAAAAAAACGCAACAAATCGCGAAGCAAATTGTCGTTGCGATAAGGGGTTTCGATGAAAATTTGCGCCTGCCCTTTTTTATTAATTTTACCGACCGCGTCGAGAATTTCGATTTTCCTTTCTTCCGTTTTGACAGGCAAATAGCCCAAAAATGCAAATGATTGTCCGTTCAGACCCGATGCCATGAGTGCGAGCAAAAGGGAGGACGAGCCGGTGAGGGGCACAACCTCCATGCCTTTTTGATGTGCAAAAGCCACCGCAAGCGCGCCGGGGTCGGCGATTCCGGGACAACCCGCCTCCGACATAATGCCGATATTTGCCGTTTGCGGCACTTTGGCGAAAAGTTCTGCGACGTTTTTAGTGTCTTTGTCCAATTTTTCAAAATATAAACTTTCGATATTTTTTCCCGTTTTCAGTGAAGAAATAAATCGCCTTGCAGTGCGCAAATCTTCGGCAAAAAAATATTCCAAAGTGCTGATAATGCCGATGTTATGCGGTAAAATGTTGTCATTTTCACCAATCGGCACGGGAATTAAAAAAAGTTTTTGAGCCATAGTTTTGCGAAGAATTTCTTGTTATCGGGGAGCGTTCAAACAAGAAAAATAAATCTTGCTTGAACTGTTTTAAGCTGAAAAAGTCGACATTAAAAGGCTATTTTGACAGCGCGATAATTTTTTCGACAGTTTCTTTATTATCCACCCCGAGACCTTCTTGCTGATGTTGCATGATGCCGTTTTCGTCAAAAACGCTGATAATATTGGAATGAGAAAAGTCTACGGGCGAAATTTCCTTGTATTTTACCGCCAAAACGTTGGCAAATTCAAGCGTATTACCCTCTGTTCCTCTCAAAAACAGCCATTGTTCGCCGTCCATTTCATTTTCTTTGGCAAAAGATTTCAATCGTTCGGGCGTGTCGGTTTCGGGGTCAATGCTGACCAAAACGTATTTAACTTTTTTGTTACCGGTTTTCCCGACCTTTTTTTCGATGCTTCTCATATCGGCAACCAAGCGCGGACAAGCCGCCTGACAAGAAGTGTAAATCATGACAACAACCAAAACTTCACCTTTTAAGTCTTTGAACGCGATTTGTTTTCCGTCTTGATTTGTCCATTCGGAGGGCAAATGAAAAACAGACATTCCGTCATGGTCTTTTTTGGTCGAATCATCGCTTTTTTC
>JBPOJO010000721.1:0-3498 GCA_052033485.1 Bacteroidota bacterium
TTAAACGCGAGACAATACTGTCATTTTTGATGCACAAAATCCCTTCATTGGAGCCGCCGACAAAAACACTGTCGCCTGAACGGGCAAAAGATTCGGCTAAAACGGAACGTTCGCAAAATTTTATTTCGGTTTGTAAGCTGTCATTGACAATAAAAATACCTTTTGAGGTTGATGCGTAAAATAATCTTCTGTCTGATAAGTATAAAAGTCCTCTGTTGCGCAAGCCATTCAAAAAGTCATAATCAAAGTTAAATCTTTCATTTTTGATTGTTCCGCCAAAAATTTTGCCCGTAGCGGAGAATAAAAAACGGTTATTGTCGAGCGAAATAATGTCTTTCACCGCTGCTTTTGAGGCGGTTGTGATTTTTTTTCCGCATAAATACAATTTGTCAGAGGCAAAAATAATTTCACCGGATTCTTGATTTTTTCCGATTGCGACAACTTCCATGTTTGAATCGTTTTGCATCAATTTTTTAGGGTTTTTCCCGTCCGTATCGCACTGAAAAAGGGCATTATCGGCTGTACCGAGAATGATTTTTTGGGCTGAAGAGTCGTAAAACAGTTTTGTAAAAAAAACTTCAGGCATAAAAATTCGGCTGTCGAGGGAGGCGCAAAAAATCAAACCGCCGTTGACTGTTCCGAACCAAAAATTACCTTCTTTGTCCTGCAATGCGCAGGATATGCTCTTGTTTTGCAAGAAAAAACAATTTTCCAAAATTGCCCATTCTCCCGCCGTTTTTTTGACAAAAAAAACACCCGAAGGCGTGCAAATCGCTAAATTTTCGGCATTTAAGAGAATAAAATTTTGGACAACAGTTTTTTGAGGTAATTGAATTTGTTTGAAATCACCGTTTTTTGACTTGTGTGTGATAAATTTTGCTTCAAACTTAGACAAGTAAAAATCTTCCTCGCCTACTGTCAGTTGAAAATATTGCACGTGTTGCCCGCGCAGCCCTATTTTTGATTGTTGCAAGCTGCCTTCTTTCGATATTTCAAAAACTGTTGTTGAGTCGGTATAGCCGATAACGTGAATTTTTTCATTGATTTTTTGAGAAAAAGGTACATAGCTGTATGTGTCGGGAAGGAAAACAATTTTAATTTCAAAAGTTTCCAAGTTTACTAATTTTACTTTGCTTTTTTCATAATAACATAAAATATTTCCGTCGAGAATTTGCATCGGAAAATATACGCCTGAGGGGGAAATTAGCTCAAATCTTCGCAGACTGTCGCCGTCGCTGAAGAAAAGTTCGCCCACAAAACTTTGGCACCATATACGTCCGATTTTGTCTTTTTGCAAATTAGTGAGGGATTTTCCGGCTTGTTTTTGTGTAGAAAACTTCTGAAAACTTACACCGTCATAGCGAAAAAGTCCTTTATTCGTGCCGAGCCAAATATAGCCTTTGTCGTCTTGCAGAAGGTCAAAAACCGTCTCGGAGGGCAATCCTTGCTGCTTTCCTAAAAGCCGCGTGCTCAATTCCTGCCCGTTTGCGAGAATAGAAAAGTAGAAAAAAAGCAATAAAAAAAACAAGTTCGGGAGGCGATTCATGTCGGTAAAAATTCTTCAGACGGGGCAAAACTACAATTTTATCCCCAAAATTAAAATATCGTCGGTTTGATTAGGGTTCTCTTCCGTAAAATCTTGCAATATTTTTTCCCAAGTATTCATTTGGTCTTCAAAATTGCGCAAATGATGCTTTTTTAGCATTTCTCTGAAAGGTTTTGATTTGAATTTTGAGAAAGGAAATTTGCCGCCGAATTGGTCTTGAAAACCGTCGGAGTAGAGGTAAAAAGTCAGTCCGTCGGTGTATGAAATGATATTTTTTTCAAACGGCTGATGTTTGAGTAAGTCCATGCCGCCGACATTTCTTTTGCTTCCCGCAATGAGAATTTCGCCGCCGTCGTTCGTAAAAGCATAAAAAGGCTGTTTGGCGCCGGCAAATTCGACGATTTTTTCGTCGGGAATTATTTTACAAACAGCAATATCCATTCCGTCGCGGCTCTGCGTTGCGTCCTGTCGGAGCACTTTTCGGATTTCACGGTCGAGTTCTTCGAGAATATTTTCGGGAGAAAAAATGCGTTTTTCGATGATGATGGCATTGAGCAAATCGTTGCCAATCATGGACATAAACGCACCCGGAACGCCGTGTCCGGTGCAATCGGCAAGTGCAACGATGAGATTTTTTTGTTGATTTTCCACAATTTCGCAAATCCAATAAAAATCGCCGCTGACAATATCGCGAGGCTTCCAAAAAACGGCATAATCTTTTGCGTAATTCAAAATGACCTTTGTTTCGGGCAAAATCGCGGTTTGTATGCGTTTTGCATAGTTCACGGAGGCGGTAAAATTGTGATTTTTTTCTCCAATTTGTTTATTTTTTTCCGAAATTAAGTCATAAGCCTCTTTTAGATTTTCGGCAATATTTTCAATCATTTCTTTTTGCAACGTGATTTCATTGCTTTTGATAATGATTTCTTCGTTTTGCAAATACAATTTGTTGCGACTTTTGCGAAAATGCACGGCAAAAAACAAGACCACGGCGATGAGCAAAACGGCAGCGGCAATGAAAAACTGCTGAAATCGCATTGCACGATTACTCCAAGCTAATTCTTTCTGTTGCAAAGATTTTTGTTCATGTAAAACAAGCAATTCTTTTTGATTTTTTTCACTTTCTAACTGTGCATTTTTCAACTCCGTTTCCTTAATTTTATTTTCGGAAAGCAACAAAAGGCTGTTTTGTTTTTCTTGTGCGGCTTGCAAGCTAAGTTGCTCTTTTTCAAGTGCTTCGCGCTCCAAGTCGGCTTGTTTGAGGGCATTTTCTTTTCTTAAAATTTCATTTTCCTTTTCACTTTGTAATTTTGAAAATGCTTCTTGAATTTTGTTAATTTGTGCGGTTTTTTCTTCACCGAGCAAGGAATCTTTAATCAAAGTATGTTTTCGATAGTTTTCAAGCGAGGCTTTAAAATCTTCTTTGAGATAATGATAATCGGCGAGCAAACGATAAGCATCGCGCAATTCTTTATGCGCACCTATTTTTTGAGCAATTTTTTCAACTTCTTGGCAATAAAAAAGAGTGGAATCGAGCATTTTTAACTTCATGTACGTATTTCCGATGCCGAGCATCGTAATAAGTTTTCCGTTAACTTCTTTTATTTCTTCCCTGATTTTTAAGGATTTACGGTAGTAAATAATTGCAGAATCGTAGTTCGGAAGTTGAGAATAATAAGTCGCTAAATTGTTAAAATTGACGGCAAGCCCTCTTAAATCGTTAATTTCTTCTTGAATTTTCATGGCTTTAAATTGAAAATGCAAAGACTTGTTAAAATCTTTTTTTCTTTTATAGACCGTCGAAATATTGAGCATGGAGCCTGCAATCCCTTTTTTATCGTTTATTTTTTCTTTGAGAGACAAAGATTTTTGAAAAAATTCGAGGGCTTGGTCGGTATAGCCTAAGTTAAAATTTACATTTCCTAAATTATTGTAAATCGCGGCTACACCCG
>JBPOJO010000699.1:0-3658 GCA_052033485.1 Bacteroidota bacterium
GATTTCAGGGCTAAAAACGACGGTTTGTCGGTACTTGTGTTAGATGTTGAGCAAATTTACCGCGAATTTTCATCGGGACGGCAAGATGTCAGTGCGATTCGCGATTGCATTCGATTTTTTTATCAAAAAAATTCCGCCGTTTTGCAATATGTTTTGCTTTTCGGCGATGCGTCTTATGATTATCGCGGCAGAATGGCGGTTAAATCGAATTTTGTCCCGATTTATCAGTCGCGAGAATCTTTGCACCCGATTTTCAGCTTTTCTTCCGAAGATTATTTCGGCATGACGGACGAAAATGAAGGAGAATGGACTGAAAATAATGCCGGCGAAACGGATTTGGAAATTCCGGTCGGGCGAATCCCTGTCAGAAATACCAAAAATGCGGAAGAAACTGTCAATAAAATTATCGCTTATGCACAGGCGGACGCGCTCGGGGCATGGAGAAAAAAAATCTGCCTTGTGGCGGACGACGGGGACAGAAATTTATTTCAAAATGACAGTGAAAAATTAGCCGACTACATTGATTCGGCTTTTTCGGCTATACACGTGCGCAAAGTTTATATTGATGCTTTTGAGCAAACTTCGACGGAAAACGGCAAAAGAGCCTTGCCTGCGCAAGAAAAACTCAATCAATATGCCGAAGAAGGAGCTTTAATTGTTAATTTCATGGGGCACGGCTCCGAAATTGCTTGGACGCAAGAAACCGTTTTGGATATTCCCGCGATTTTGTCTTGGAATAACGACAAAAATTTGCCTTTCTTTTTCACGGGTACTTGCGAATTTGGGCGGTATGACAATCCCTATAAAATTTCGGGCGGCGAGTGGATTATCACTTCTCAGGCAGCCGGAATCGGCTTGCTGACCACTACTCGCCCTGTTTTTGCCGAAACGAACTTTACGCTTGCCAAAAATTTTTACGCCAATCTTTTTTCGCGCAGGAGCGGAAAATTTTTGCGCATCGGCGATATTTTTAAATTAACAAAAAATAACAGCCTGAACTTGGCAAACCGAAATTTCGCGCTGCTCGGCGACCCTTCCATGCGCCTTGCTTATCCGCAAGACGACGTTTTTATTACTGACATCAAAGAAAACGGTCAAAATACCACTCAACTCAAAGCCCTTTCTCGCGCTGAAATTGCTGCCGAAATTCGCAACAACAATTCTTTGGCAAGTGATTTTAACGGTTTGGCAGAGGTTACGGTTTTTGAAAAAGCGGCTGAAATCAGCACGTTAGGCGACGAATCGCCTGTGATGAATTTTTTCAGTTACGACAATGTTATTTTTAAGGGCGTTGTGCCGGTCAAAAACGGACTTTTGAAATTTTCTTTTGTCGTTCCGAAAGACATTAATTACAAACTCGGCAAGGGAAAAATCAGCATTTATGCCTTTGACAGTCAAAAAAATCGCGATGCGGTGGGGGCAAAAAATGTCATTATCGGCGGCAGTTCGGGCAACGCAATAAGCGACAATCAACCGCCGAAAATTCGTTTGTTTATCGGAAATGATGCTTTTGTTTCGGGGCAAAAAGTGCCTGCAAGTTCCGTGATGACGGCACTTTTGAGCGACGAAAACGGCATTAACACGACCGGAATTGGCATCGGGCATGATATTCTTGCCGAATTAAGGGGCGCGGAGAATAAAACTTTTGTGTTAAATGAGCTTTATGAAACGAGTGAGGGAGATTTCACGAAGGGTAAAATTTCTTTGCCGCTCAATGCCCTTTCGCCGGGAAAATATTCGCTCAAACTGACGGCTTTTGATACTTACAACAATCTCGGAACGGCAAATATTGATTTTGAAGTGGAAAATCAACCGATTGATTTAAAAGAAGTTACGCTTTTCCCGAACCCTGTCAAAGGCGGAGAAGATGCTGTTTTGCGTTTTGAGCACGACCGCGAGGGCGACAATTTGACGCTTACGACTTTGGTTGTTGACAACACGGGGCGAGCGGTTCGTAAGCAAGTCGAAACGTACAATAATGCAGCCAAAAGCCTTGAAATCAGTGTTAAAACGCTGAATAATGACAATGAAAGGCTTGCAAAATCCATGTACATTTTGAAAGTTTTGGTGCAATCACAGAAAGACGGTTCTTCCGGCATGACGGTTCGAAAATTTGTTGTTGACTGAAATTAACGGAGAGGCGTTTTTTGAGGATTTTTATTTTTGCGTTTTGATTTTTCACTTTTTGAAACTAATTTTGCGCTAATTCTAATACCAAAAGTATATGCATCTTGAAATCATAACGCCGGATAAAAAAGTTTTTGAAGGCGAAATCATATCGGTCAGAGTGCCCGGCACTTCGGGTTCATTTGAAGTTTTGGACAATCACACGCCTATTATCAGCTCGTTGTGCGACGGCGAAGTTCGTGTGAAAGCAAAAGGAAGCAAAGATTTGAACTTCAAAACGACCTCAGGCGTTATAGAAGTGATTAATAATCAAATCATTATCTTGACCGAAGCGGCTGCTGAATAAATAAAAAAAACCTGTCAGCGAATTTGTTTGGCAGGTTTTTTTTGAAAGTATACCTCGAATTGTTTGCGGATTTCAAAATTTCGCACAAGAGAGAAACGTTTTTTGGGCGGATTATTTTTGCAAATATTTTGAAAATGAGTTTCGTTTTGACAAGGGTAATTAATCAGCCAAAATTAAAGTTTAAACCTAAAAGATTTTAAAAACCTTATAGGTTTGATGCAAAAACTACTCAAGAACTAAAATTTCTTGTACCTAAATTGCACTTTTAAATTGTCCGATTACTTATCAAAAATAATTTTTAAACAAAATTTTGTTTATATCTCGCCTCTTCACAGCCAATTTGCCGCTTTTACCTGCTGCCAATTTTTCTCCAAAAAAGCTGTTTTATTTTCCTTTTCAAAATGCACATCTAAATAACTTTCAAACTCATTTCGGCTTATCATGCGCGCCCCGAACGAATGTAAATATTCCGTATAGACTTGACAATCAATGATTTGTACACCGATTTTTTTGAGATTGAAGACCAAAGTAACAAAGGCAACTTTTGAGGCATTACTCGCTTTTGAAAACATCGATTCTCCGAAAAAACAATCCCCGTAAAGTTCTCCGAATAAGCCGCCGACTAATTCTCCGTTTTGAAAGGATTCGACAGAAACCGCGATTTTTTCTTTGTGCAACTGCACCAAACTTTTGTACAAGGGGCGCGTTATCCATGTCCCTTTCTGCCCTTCGCGCTCTATCGTTTTGCAATTTTCCAAAACAGCCTCAAAATTTTGATTGAATTTGACTTCAAATTTTCGCTGATTCAAAATCGGGCGCAGACTTTTTGCAATTTTCAATTCGTCGGGAAATAACACAAAACGCGGATTCGGTGCGTACCAAACAGGAACACGTCCGCTGTACCACGGGAAAATCCCCATGCGATACGCAACTTTCAGGCGTTCGGGCTGAACATCGCCTCCCCATGCAAGTACGCCGTCTTCATCGGCAGTTTCCGTTAACGGAAAGTTAAAATGTTTTAAAGAAGCCATTGTTCAAATAGTACCGCAAGCTGCAATTTATTTTTTAAGTTGTAACAGTTTAACCCTAATTGTACCGCGAGCTTTAGATTGCGACCTCACATTGGCAAGTACCCGGAGTTTGTACCTTAAATCTGCAAGCTAACGCTCGCGGTACACTCGTAGT
>JBPOJO010000753.1:0-1748 GCA_052033485.1 Bacteroidota bacterium
ATGAGGTCGTTTGTGAGGACGCAAACAACGGCTGAACATTGATTATCAGTCGTTTGTGAGGACACAAACAACGGCTGAAGAATTTATCTTCGCCGTTGCTTTTGCCTTTACAATCAACAAAAAATTACCGCATCATGAGGTCGTTTGTGAGGACGCAAACAACGGCTGAACATTGATTATCAAAACCGCCTTTGGAAATGTTTTTGTTGCGGATTTGCCCCGCAAAGTCATACAAACCGCCGAAAAGGTATTCGTGGATTTGTTGCAAAGCCTTTGTCGTACCGACTTCTATGCGGTCTATATCACCTGATTCGAAGAGGCGATAGGCATTTTCTAAACTTATTTTGTCGATGTTTTTCATTTCACAAGTCCAATTTTTGCAATAAGGTTTTCAATTCGGTTTCCGTAGGCAAATAAAGTTGATATTGGGCTACCCATAATTGGCTTTGCATACCGTAAGTAGCATATTCGACCAAAAATTCGTCTTTTTGACGACTCAAAATAATGCCAATCGGTTCTCGGTCGCCTTCCATATTGCGCTCTTTGGCAAAATAGCCCAAATACATATTCATTTGCCCAATATCCTGATGTTTTACTTCGTTGATTTTGAGGTCAATCAGTACAAAACATTTCAAAATATGGTGGTAAAATACCAAATCCACATAAAAATGTTCGTTATTGACCGTAATGCGGTACTGCCGTCCCAAAAAAGCGAAACCTTTGCCGAGTTCGAGTAAAAAAGCCTGTAAATGGTCTATCAAGCCCTTTTCTAATGCCTTTTCCGAAATGTGATAGGGTTCGGGAACTTTCAAAAACTCAAAAATATAGGGTTCTTTCAAAATATCTTCGGGCTTTTGGATTTCTTGCCCTTTTTGGGCTAATGCCAAGACTTGTTCAGGATTTTTGCCGCTTGCCAAACGCAAAAACAAAGCGGTATCTTTTTGGCGTTTGAGTTCACGCACCGACCAATTTTCGTTGAGGCATTGTTTTTCATAAAAACTGCGTTCCAAATCGTGTTCTACTTTCACCAATTCTACGTAATGCGACCAAGTCAATTTGTGCGACACTGTCGCAAGAATTGATGTTTGTAATTGTCCAGACGCTGTCTGGATTATTGGATAGCGAAGATAAAACAGTCGCATATTTGCTAAATTGCTACGGCTAAAACCCTTGCCTAAAAACTGCAAATCTTGGGCTAATTTTTTGAGCAATTCCGTACCGTATTGGGCTTTTTCTTGTCCTTTTTGCTCAAACTCGACAATGTATTGCCCTATTTTCCAATAGCTTTCTAAGAGTTCTTGGTTCGCAGCCAGAAAAACACGTGCCCTGCTTTTTTCGTAAGTTTGGGCGATTTGCGACAGGAGGTTTTCGTATGGGTTCATGTTTCTGATTTTTTTATGGCTAAAACTCCACCTCACAATTAGGCAGCAGCTTGCGGATTTTTTCAACCTTCTTTTTGATAAGCTTCGTAATAGTAAGACTATTCGATGCCTTACGGCACAAAGATACGCTTTTTTTACGTCATTAGATTTTGATGAAAACAAACCCTGCATCTGTAATTTTCCGCTGAAATATTTTACATTCTGTTTGCAGATTGCATAATCCATTTGTAAATTTCGGAAAATTGTCAGAAAACATGGGTAAGCCTTACAAAAGGGGAGTTTGTGAGCGTTGCCAAAAGGAAAGTTATGTGCAGGAGCATCACATCGTTCCCAAAAAAGTCAAGAAAAAAAATAACAAGGAAACGG
>JBPOJO010000241.1:0-4233 GCA_052033485.1 Bacteroidota bacterium
ATTGCGCAGAAGCGGATTGAGCGCAAAAATAAATTAAAAAAAGTGTAAAAAAGTTGAAATTTTTCATAGCAGCAGAAATTTGTCATGTAAAAAACAAAGTGAACGCAATAAAAAAAAATTTTTTCAAAAAAAATACTTTTCCTTGAAAACAATATGTTAAGAAAGAAATTTTTTCTCAATTTTTAATAAATTCTATGACGTTTCAGCGCATTTTTATTCGCAGAAAGTCAGTTTTTGCTAAAAATTCGTTTATCCGATGTTTTCCTTTACTTTCGTAAAATAATCAAAAATGGCGCAATAATTCAGCCAAAGTATTCTGTCCGAAGCTTGCCGGCGAGTTTTTTTTGAGCACTGACATTTGATTACGAAATCATAAGTGTTTGTTTTTGAAAAGTTTAACTTTAAATTATCACAGTACGAATTTTTGAAAAAATAAGCAGAATTTCAATATTTTCAAATAAATTCATACATTTGCGGTAAATTTGCGTCAAAAATTTTTTTAACCTTAATTTCAAAAAACTGTGCCTGCAAATAATATTGTGCCTCTTTTAAGCCCAAAAGGAAACTTGAGCAAACTGCATAAGCAGTTTAACGCCAAAACGAAAAGCATCAACAAGCTAAAACATGATTTAGCCACGCTCAAGGAAGTTATCCCTGCGGCAAAGCATGCCATTAATGAGGATATAAATCCATTGCACAAACTCTACGGCGAAAAAAAAGCAGTATTAATGAATGTATTTTGCAATGCCTTGAACGGAAAAGGTTTAACGAAAAAAGAGAGGAACAAACTCGAATATATTGTTCAAAATATGGCTTTTGACCTTGTTAATCTGTATGGTTTAGTTGAATATAAAAACATTTACGATTCTTTTTCTGAGGTAAGTTATGATGCTGCTGCCGCAGAGGAGGTAGAAGGATTGAAAAGAATGATAACCGAAATGCTCAGAAATTTGGGATTTACGCCGGACATGAGCGATTGGGATTTCAATAACCCCTCTGAAATTGCCGCAAAACTTGCAGAGCAACATGAAGAAATGTTTAATGCCGTCAAAGCTAAAAATGAAGAAGACCTCGAAAAAAAAGACAAGAAAAAAACGGCTGCGCAATTAGCTAAAGATGCTAAAATGTTAGCCGAAAAAAAACAAACCGAACAAGATACCCAAAAATCCATCAAAGAAATCTACAATCAATTGGTTAAAGCCTTTCACCCTGACGCGGAAATGGATAATGAAAAAAAGGCTCAAAAAACGGAAATTATGAAACAAATTACCGTTGCTTACAATGATGATGACCTTTTTACCTTGCTTAAACTTCAAATTGAGTTAGAAATTATTGATAATGACAAGTTGGCTGAGTTCTCGGATACTAAAATAAAAAACTTTATTTCGGTGCTGAATGAACAAATCTCAAGATTAAACATGGAAATTGAGGCAATAAAGCAATCCGTCCTTATTTCTGACAAATTTAATGATTGGAAAGATATTTTGCACAAACCCGAGAACTACATACAAACGGTAAAAAACCGCGAAAAAGAAGTTAAGAAACAAATCATTGATATTGATGCAGATATTGAAGCCTTTCAAAATTCAGTGTTCCTCAAAATATTCCTGAAATCACAACCGACGCGCGAGGAAGACGAATTCCCGATTGATGATTTTCTGCGTTTTTTCGAGAAGTTATAGAATTTTGACAGACATTAGCAAAAACAAGGTGTTCAAAATTTAATATATTTTACGGATTTTTTGCAAATTATTTAAGAAAATATACAAGCACTGTCATTTTTTACAATGTCAGTGCTTTTTTTCTTCAAGAACGACTGATAAAACTGAACTTTCATGCAAGAATTTCGGCAAAATGCTGTTTTTTGGCAAAAAAATTTGTTTGGTATTTAAAATTAATCTAAATTGCGTGCAAAGATTTAAGCGAACTGCCCGTTATGGCAGCTTTTCATTATGAATCAATCCATTCGATTTGTAGACAAGCAGCGTTCCGACTTTTTTGCGGTTGTGAAAGCGCGGACGGAGGAATATTTCAAAACTAATAAAATTTCCAAATATGCCAATGTTTTAATGTATTTTAAGACTTTTTTCTTTCTCGGCGGAGCGATTTTATGCTACGCTTTGATAATTTCGGGGGCTTTTTCGCTCGGCGCAGCGTTTCTTTTAGCCGTTCTTTTGGGCATGTTTAAAGCGTTTATCGGTTTTAACATTTGTCATGATGCCATTCACGGCGCATATTCATCTAAAAAAATTGTTAACGATACTCTTGGTTTGGTTTTCAATCTCATCGGGGCAAATGCAAGCGTGTGGCGTGTTACGCACAACATTGTGCATCACACTTACACCAACATACCCGGACATGATGAGGACATTGAGGTCGCGCCGGGGCTGATTCGCCTCTCGCCCTTAGAGCCTTACAAACCGGTGATGCGTTTTCAACATCTGTACGCTTTTCCGCTCTACGGTTTGGCTTCTTTGTCGTGGGTTTTTCGCAAAGATTATTTAAAATTCTTTAAAAAATACATCGGACATTATGATAATTCAAAACATGATTTTGCCGACTATTTTAACCTTTTTTTCTTCAAAGCCTTATATTACACCTTGTTTATCGCTTTGCCGCTGAGCTTAACGGAGCTTACAATCGGGCAATTTTTGCTCGGTTTTGTCTGTATGCACATTGCGGAAGGGCTTGTTTTAGGCTTGGTTTTTCAACTTGCACATGTTGTCGAATGTACAGAATTTCCGATACCAAACACAGAGGGCAATATCGAAGAGGCTTGGGCGGTGCATCAGTTGCGCACGACGGCAAATTTTGCGACGGACAGCTTTTTGACTAACTTTTTTTGCGGCGGCTTAAATTTTCAAGTAGAACATCATCTTTTTCCAAAAATTTGCCACGTTCATTACACCGCTTTGTCAAAAATTGTCGCTCAAACCGCCGCCGAATTTGGCTTGCCGTACAACAATAATCCCACTTTTTTGGGGGCGATGCGCTCGCATTATAGAATGTTAAAACTTTTCGGCAGGGAAGATTTTCGCTTCACGGACGCGGAAAACAGTATGCCGCAAAATGTTGCCTCTAATTAAGGAAAATTTATACTTGTTGATACAAAAACGCCTTAGAACGGCATAGAACCAATATTTCTTATAGAAATCTTGGTTCTTGTTGAATTTACTTTTCAAAAAATTACAAAAAAAATGAACCTTGAAAAAAAAATAATTCATTTCAAAGAGGCTGTTTTGAAAATGCAATCGGCTGATTTTGAAGAGCTTGCACTGCTTGCCTTTCAAATCCAAGCCGAACATAATGAAGTTTATCGCCTTTGGTTAAATTTGTTAAAAAAAGACGCAAATACGGTCAAAGATTTAACAGAAATTCCCTTTCTGCCGATAGAATTTTTCAAAACACAAAGTGTAAAAACAGGCGATTTCACACCGGAACTGACGTTTTTGAGCAGCGGCACAACACATCAAGAACGCAGCAAACACTTTATAGCCGACTCAAATTTTTATCGCACGCTGAGCAAAAATATTTTTGAACAATTTTACGGCAAACTTTCCGAATACCGAATTTTTGCCCTTTTGCCCTCTTATCTCGAACAGGGAAATTCCTCTTTGGTTTATATGACCGAAAATTTAATGAATTTTTCCAAAAAAAATTCAACTTTCTCGCTGAATTTTGAAGAAGCGGGGCGCGAACTCGAAAATGACAGTCGACAAACCATCGTTATCGGGGTCAGTTACGCCCTGCTTGATTTTGTCGAAAAATTTAGCGCAAAAAATGCCGTGTGTATCGAAACGGGCGGTATGAAAGGGCGACGCAAAGAGTTGAGTAAAAAGGAATTGCACGAAATTTTGCGTCCCGCATTTAAAGAGGTGCACTCGGAATACGGCATGACGGAACTTCTCTCGCAGGCTTATGCGCAAAATTCCGTTTTTTTTACGCCGGCAGATTCCATGCGCGTTTTTTTTAGAAATCTTAACGACCCCTTCGATTTTCAGCAAAACGAAGCTGCCGGAGGCTTAAATATCATTGATTTAGGCAATATTCAAAGTTGTTGTTTTATCGAAACAAAAGATATTGCGCGGCAACACGGAGAACAATTTGAAATTCTCGGAAGATATGATTTTGCAGACTTGCGCGGCTGTAACCTTATGATGTCATAAATTGTAGCTGTTTAGTAAATTTTTAATAATAGTTAAAATTATAAAATGTTTGCAAAAAACGGGTCAG
>JBPOJO010000505.1:0-3228 GCA_052033485.1 Bacteroidota bacterium
TGCAATTGAAAGAGCAAAATCAATCGACAATTTAGAAGAGGAATATCCAAAATATATTGGGACGCATTTGTACAAATTGATTGAAAAAATAATCTACAATGTAAGCCCGAACGCCTAACATGCGGTATATTTTATTGCCATGATTGTGGCAGTGGCTCGCTTCAAACTTCATTGCAGGTTGACAGTAACGTGCTCCGAATTCGGCAACAAAAACATACCGCTATCTGATATACGATTGGCTGTTGTTTAAAGCTAAACAAAGTAAATTTTATACAAAAAAAACTAAACAGCACAAAAATTTGTAATAAATCATTTTTTGCCAAAAAAAATGCGGTGTAATCCTTTTTTCTTAAAATTAGTTGGTAAATTTGCAGATAAACTTAACACAACGCACATTATGTTAAAAAAGAACATTTTAGCTATTTTTGCACTTTCCCTTGTCATGTTTGCTTGCGGGGGCGGCAAAGAAGACGACAACAGCAATGTAACGCCCGACCCGGACCCGACAACGGGCTTGGTTATCGGTATTGAAGGCAGCAATTTGCCGGCAAACGCAGTGATTGTTTTGGGTAAAGATTTGATAATTTCCGACATCACGGAAGCGTCCGCTAAAGCATCGGCGGTCATCAGCAAACTCGATACGAAAGACCCGATTACCGAATACGGTTTTAACCTCAACAAAGCCGGCGCGACCGAAGTAACTGCATTCAAAGGCGGTGCCATAACAACTGCCGGAGAAGTAAAAATTGACCTCACAGGCTTGGCTGAGGAAACAGATTATGAAGTTAAATTCTTCGTCAAAACGGCGAAAGGAACTGCAAATCACCCGAGTACAGCTAAATTCAAAACAACGAAAAAAGACACTCCTCCCCCTGTTTATTTCCACGACCAAAGAGTTTTGATTGAAGAATTTACAGGTGCTTGGTGCGGTTGGTGTCCGCGCGGTTTGTTCACCATGAACTCGCTTGTAGACAAAGATTCATCGCACGTTTTCGGCGCGGCAATTCACTACGGCGACGGCATGGAAAACCAAATTTTGTATCGCGCTCTCAACAACACTTACAACGTTCCGGGATTTCCTTCCGGCATGGTTAACCGTGTGAATTACGGCGGTTATGTGCAAGATACTGATAAATGGTCGAAAGCAACCTCTAATCAGCTCACCAAAAACGGCGCAGACCGCACAAAACCCGAACTCGGCGTAGCTATCAATACCGAACTCAGCGGCTCAACTTTGAAAGGAAAAATCACTGTTAATTTCAGAGAAAAACGCGGTACAACAGGTTATAAATTAGTAATTTATCTTCTCGAAGACGGCATTACGGGCTATCCGCAAGCTAACTATTTGCAAGGTATGGCAGAATATAAAGACACGCCATATTACTCTTTGCCTGACCCGATTAACGATTTCGTACATGACCACGTTGTCAGAAAAGTTTTGACTTCGAGCACAGGCGAGGAAATTCCCAAAGAGTTTTATGTGCCCGGCGGAAATTACGAATACGAATTTGAAGCAGATTTGTCGCGTTACAAAGCTGAAAAATGCAGCATTATCGCTTTTGTTACAGACGGAAGTTCAAAACCTTACATCGTCAACGTCAACAAAACGCACGCAGGCTCAAGTGTTAATTTCTAAAATTATTTTCTTTGAGTTTTCTCAAAAAAGCGCGAACATTCCTTCGCGCTTTTTTTTCAAATTCTAAATGGAAAAGGAAATGCAAAATCAGCAGATTTCCAAAGCGCAGTCCGCAACATCTTACCTGCGAAGTAAAGCGGTTGTGAGTGCGGTTAGAATAACATTACAAAAAAAACTAACAGCTCAAAAGAACTGTTAGTTGTAAATTGCTGAAATTCAGTTTTTTATGAAAATTTAATTCAATCTCCGCAAAGAAAAGTTCTTTTGCAAAAAATGAAACATTCGGAGAATGTCAGTTCGGGTAAGCAACAATTCTCGTATGTGTATTGCCGTTTTTCTCAAACAGGACTTTAAAATGTGTCGGACAAGAAGTCATCGGGTTGCCGCTTGCGTCCGTACCGAAAGTTACGCTGATGTCGCGGTACTGCCCGTCATGTATGACAACACCTGCGGTCGGCTTATGAAATCCGCATGATTTATTGGCTTGTATCGGTGTTGAAATGACGGTATAAAAGTCGCCTCCGAAGCGATTTTTACCCCAAGCTGCCAAATTATTCATTCCGCTGTAAGAACCGATTCCGGTTATCGTAACCGAAATGTTGTTCGCACCCGCAACAACGGTCTCGCGTTTTCTTGCAAAATTCCATACGGCACTTGCGCCCGATTCAAAAAGAACGTTAAAATTTCCTCTGATTTCATGGATAATAGTTGCATTGACCGCTGCTTGCGCGCTTAAAGTAATGCTTCCGCCGGAGACATTTTTCACGGTTTTAATGCCGTTAAAAGTTTGTTTTCTACCCGTTGCAAGCCATTCAATTCGATAATTAACAAATTCTGCTTTTAATTCCGCACCCGAATTGACCCATAATCTTCCGTTTGTCAGTGTCAATTTGATTTGCCCGCTTCTTTTTCGCGTTCCGTTTACGCAGGGCGTTGTGCCGTCAAAAGTCAGAATGATTGTACCGGGCACAGTTGTACTGTCTGCACTTGCACCGCAAATGTTAATTGCCTCAGTTCTGCCGCCTTTCATGCCCGAAGAGGAGGCGGTGAGGTCAATATTTTGCAGAATTTCGGCTGCTTCGGCATCAAAATCGGCGGCATCACGTGCGTGTTCAACTTGTTGTTCAAGTTCAACATCGCGTTTCCGGCAAGAAAAAAAAGTTACGGCAAACGCCAATAACAAAAAAATTGAAAAACGATAAGGTTTCATAACATTGAAGTTTAGGTTTGTCGGTTTGATGCTGTCCGACAAAAAAGGTTTAACGAGGAATATTTTTTTTTATAAATTTCAGGTTGAACATAAAAATAATTGCGGATAAATCATGGAAATTATTTATGTTTTTGCTTTTACGGTAAAAACAACAGTTCAAAATCAGTCAATTTTTGAAAAAAAGGCTCATTTTTGAAATTCAAAATTAAGATGTAAAACGCCCTCAGAGGGCTTTTGGTAAAAAGTCAGTTGCCCTAAGGCATCAAAAACTCGCTTTTCGTTTTCCTTGTTTAGATTTTTTACAAAAATAGAAAAATAAATCACATTTTCAACTCTTTCCAAAACATCTCATCTTTGACCGTAACAATCGTAAAAGCGCGCA
>JBPOJO010000469.1:0-7487 GCA_052033485.1 Bacteroidota bacterium
GTCCTCACAAACGACCTCGTGATGTTCGCCGTTGTTTGTGTCCTCGCCGTTGTTTGTGTCCTCACAAACGACCTCGTGATGTTCGCCGATGTTTGTGTCCTCACAAACGACTGTTATAAGGCTTAGCCTTATAATAGGCTGATTTTTTCAGCTGTTTTTTGTGTCCCCGCCGTTGCTTGTGTCCTCACAAGCGACTGCTATAAATGCCGACAATATTTTTGCGGTATCCTTAGAGATAAAGTTTTACAAAAAAAATAATTAAACCATGTTTTTTTTTGCAAAAAAATTTTTATGTTTGTACAAATTCAAAAACGACTATGGCAAACGGAAAAATTATCATAACCGGAGCGGGACTTGTCGGTTCGCTCTTGTCCATTTATTTGGCAAAAAGAGGTTATGATGTGCATATATACGAAAAAAGAGCTGATTACAGAAAAAGCGGAGCCTTCGGCGGTCGCTCAATCAACCTTGCTATGAGCAGCAGGGGGTTAAATGCCTTGCAAAAAGTCGGCTTAGACGAAAAAATTTTGGGAATAGCCACGCCGATGTACGGGCGAATGATTCACGATAAAGACGGAAATGAGTTTTTTCAGGCTTACGGAAAAGATAAACAAGCTATTCATTCCGTTTCGCGCGGCGTACTCAATACCGAACTGATTCGCGCTGCGGCTGACTGTTCAAATGTTAAATTTAATTTTGAACATACCGCCAAAACGGTTGATTTAGAACATAAAAGCATTACTTTTTTTCGTGCCGACGGCTCGGAAATGAAGGACGATGCCGATTTGATTATCGGTTCTGACGGTGCATTTTCCGCCGTTCGTTTGGCGATGCAAATGAATTTGCCTCTTTTTAATTACAGTCAACAATACGTTGCGCATGGTTACAAAGAACTTTTGATGCCCGCAGATGCGTCCGGCGGCTATCGTATGAACAGCAACGCGCTGCACATTTGGCCCCGCAAAAGTTTTATGTTGATAGCTTTGCCGAATCAAGACGGAAGTTTTACTTGTACGTTATTTTTGCCTTTTGAGGGCGATATTAATGCTTTTGAATCGCTGAACAATCGCGAAAAAGTAAGGGCATTTTTTCAAAAAAATTTCCCCGATGTGGTGCAGCATTTTCCCGATTTAGAGGCTGATTTTGAAAAAAATCCCGTTTCGGGCTTGGTTACGGTTCGTTGTCAGCCGTGGATTTACAAGCGAAGTGCTATGCTTATCGGCGATGCCGCACACGCGATTGTGCCTTTTTACGGACAAGGAATGAATGCAGGTTTTGAGGATTGCAGCGTTTTGAACGAACTGCTTGATGTTCACCATGATAATTGGCAAAATGTTTTGCCTGATTACGAAATTGCAAGAAAAACGAACGGCGATGCGATTGCCGATTTAGCACTCAAAAATTTTGTCGAAATGAGGGACAAAGTTGCCGATAAAAAATTTCTGCTCCGCAAAAAAATTGAGGCGTTTTTATTTGACAAATTTCCCGATTTGTGGACACCGCAATACACGCTCGTAACATTCAGCAACACGCCCTACCGAGAAGCATGGAACGAGGGTTTGCGGCAAGATGAGGTTATGGAAAAAATTATGGCTTTGCCGAATATTGAAGAAAATTGGCAAAACATTGACTATTTGGCATTTTTGGAGGGATAAACGATTGATTAGAAGATTTTTAAGATTTGTATTTTTTTACTTTTGTCCTTTTTTCAACTTTCAATTTTAATTTTATGAAACGAATGTTTGTGTTTGCTGCTTTATTTTTAATCTTTTCAAACTTCGTGTCGGCTCCGCAAAAACAAAAAACAAAGCTTGAGAAATCAAGTTTTGAGAACATGGCGGGTTTGGCGCACTTAATTGCGGAGGACAGTAATTTTAATGCTTTTTTGGCTGATTTACAAGCACTTATCACCCGTCATGATGAGTGGATAGCTACGCTTGACGCGGAAAAAAAGGCAGAATATCTTTTTGAGGCGCGTTCGTCCAATCAAAATCAACGTGCCGTTCCGGTGCATTTCTTAACGAAAGATGCTTTTGAAAAAATTTCGATTGCTGTTATTCAAAATTCACAACTCGTCCAAACTCGCTACGGCATTTCGGCGATGGAGGGCAAGGCAAAAACAGAACTTTTGGGAAAAGTGCTCGAACTCAAAAAAAACGATGACCGCCGCATGAGTCTTGCCTGCGGAGCGATGTACGAGGGGTATATCGCCTGTGCTTTCGCGCTCAAACAAGGGGACAGCCTTGTGCCGTGTTGGAGCGGTTATTTGACGGGGTGTTTAGTTGTCGGCAACTGTCGGAAAGATTTTTAGTTTCGGTTTGCCGCTAAGTTCGCTTCGGATTTGCTCGACTAAATTTGATTAGATAAGGATTAATCCTTTTGCATACAAAAACAAGCAGTTAATCATTTAAAAACGCCTTTTGCGCACAAAAAACGGCGATTTTTGAGTATTTTTGCTTGTTTTTGAAAAATATTTGAATATACGAATTTGTTTTAACAGCCGTAATTTGTGTCCTCACAAATGACTTTCGATGCGACGGGATTTTGTCAATTATTTTAATGGCGATTTAAAATTGAAAAATTTAGAATAAAAGGCAGAATTAGAACTCTTTTCATTAAAAAAAATTCTTTTCGGCAAAACATTTGCGATATTTTTATGATTTTTTTGTTGGTAATTTGTATTATTGCAAAAATTTATTAACCCGAATAAACATGAGCAATACGCAAATTTTTTTCTCTTATGCTTGGGGCGATGTGCGCGAAGAGGGCGAAAGTCGCGAAAAAATTGTCAATGAACTCTACGATAGTTTGAAAAATGCAGGCTACAATCTCGTGCGCGATAAAGTGGATTTGGGCTACAAAGGCTTCATTTCGGATTTTATGAAGGAAATCGGCAAAGGAAATCAGGTCATTGTGGTCATTTCCGACAAATATGTGCGCTCGCCTTTTTGTATGTTTGAACTCTACGAAGTGGCGCGAAATTGTCAATTTGACAAGCAAATTTTTCGTGAAAGAGTTTTTCCGATAATGACCGAATTTATTGATTTTGCTCGTCCGAAAGTCATTGACGCTTATTTGAGTTTTTGGGAAGAAGAACGAAATGAGTGGGAAACGATGCTCAAAAAACGCATGGGGCAACTCAGCGGAGAACAATTTGCAAGATACGAAAAGGTGAAACTTATCAGCGAAAATATCGGCAAAATGACGGATTGGTTAGCAGATATGAACACCCTCAACCCGACAATGCTCTCCGAAAACAGTTTTGAACAAATTCGCCTCGCTTTGGGCGAACCGGGCAAAAGCCCTGCGGGAACGCAGCCCTCCGTAAATAACACTGCCGCAAGTGCAGCCCCTGACCTCGCCGCCGTGAAAAAAAAGTTGCTTGATTTGATTGACGAACTTTTGTATGACGAATTTTTTGAGGCGGTCAAAAATTCCGGGTGTTCCTACGTGAAACCGACCTATGCACAATTGCGAAATGAGTATGTACAAGGCACTTACAAGTTTGAGGCGGGCTATGCTTCGCGTCTCAAAACGTTCACAAATGCGATAAAATTGCCCGAAAATAATTGAAATTTGTAACTATTTAGGTTTGCCCAAGAAAGTAGCGCGAGCTTTAGCTTGCGCCCTTACATTCGCTTGTTGCAGGATATCTTCCTCCTTAAATCCGCAAGCTAAAGCTCGCTGTACACTCCGGCTAAAAAGTTACTGAAACTTTATGTTTTTTTTGCCGTTTCTACCGCAAACATTAGTCTTGCGCCTTCACGTTTTAAGCAGCAAATATGTCAGTTTGCGGTGCACTTCGGCATCTCTTAACCATAAAAAAACTTAAAAAAATTTTTTTTTTGCAGCAAAAAAATCTTGCATTTTTGGTTTTTGTCAATATATTTGCAAAAAACGACTTGACTATGAATCCCACTATTGCTGCGACAAAAGATTTATTTATTTCCTACGGCAGAAGGGAGAGTTTGCTTTTTGTCGGTTATCTCCACCAACAGTTTAAATTACGGGGTTTTGACGGTTGGTTTGACAAAGTCAACATTCCCGACGGCGATGATTACGCGCTCAGAATCAGCAACGGAATTGAGTCGGCGCATAATTTCGTCTATATCATGGCACCCCGCTGCATGACTTCGCCCTATTGCCTTGTTGAACTTGAATATGCGCGCGTTTTGGGCAAAAGGGTCATTCCTGTTGCGCAAATACCGATTTTTGATTGCCCGCCGAAAGAACTTTCCGAAGGCGATAAAATGGTGATGGTGAATTTTTACAAAATTTTCGGCATCACGGGCATTGAAATTAACACCGAAAAAGATGTTTTAGACCGCAGTCATGCCATGTTGGGCAAAACGGATTGGGTCTACGGGCGACAAGAACTCAGCGCGGAAAATATCAAAGCTATTTTTGATTGGCAAGCAAATTATGAAAATTATTGGTACAAACATGACGATGTAAATTATTTGAAAAATTTTCAATTTCCCTCTTTCGGAAAAGATATTGACCCGATTGAAGGCGTGATTGAAAGTGTCTTAAAATTAGCTAAAAAACATGAACGCTATGTTCAAAAACACACTGAACTTTTAGAAAAAGCCCTTTATTGGAAAAAAAATAATTCTTCCGTGCAGCATTTATTGGTCGGACAAGAGCGGAAAGAAGCCGAAGAATGGCTGATGACCGAGTTTATCGCGCCCGAACAACCGCCTTGTTTGCCGTCGGATTTGCACGCCGATTTTCTTTGTCAAAGCCGAAAAAATGCTGAAAATTTATTCACCGATTTATTCATTTCTTACCCAAGTAATTTAATTGATTTAAAGGAAAAATTTCGCAAAACGCTCGCCAAATCGCTCATTACTACATGGACAAATACGCATGACATACAGGCAGGTACGGACTACGGAGTGGCTATCAATCGCGGAATTGAGCAGGCGGATATGCTCATTTTTTTCGTCGCACCCGAATCTTTTTCTTCCGAATATTGTATGGCGGAATTGCAGTATGCCAATACTTTGAATAAAAAAATCATTCCTATTTTGGTCAAAAAGACTGATTTTAGCTTATATCAAGATGAAAATATTAAAAAAATTGCTTTCACGCAATACATTGACATTACGGACAATGAAAATGAATTGGATTTTGCCCGCGATATTTCCGATTTGATTTTTCAACTTCGCGAAGAAAGCGATTATTTTTACAAAAACAAGGTTTTTTTGGCACAAGCCCTCAAATGGCAACGCAGCGGAAAAAATATCAGCATGCTTCCGCGCGGAAATAATTTGGAACAAGCCAAAATTTGGCTCAAAATGGGTTTAAGTCGTCAGGTTCATTTGCCGACTTTGTTGCACGAAGATTTTATTAAGGCTGCCGAAGCCCTGAGCGGTAATATCGGCACTGATGTTTTCGTTTCGTACAGCAGAAAAGACGGCGATTTTGCAAGAAAACTGAACGAAAATTTGCAATTAAGCGGAAAAACTACATGGTTTGACCAAGAAAGTATCGCCTCGGGAAGCGATTTTCAGGCAGAAATCAACAAGGGAATTGAAAATACGGATAATTTTCTTTTCGTCATTACGCCCGCTTCCGTCGGTTCGCCCTATTGCAAAGATGAGGTGGAGCACGCAAAAAAATTCGGCAAAAGATTGATTACAATTTTGTTGCAACCGACTGATTTAGAGATGATTCCGCAAGCACTGCGCGAAAGGCAATGGATAAATTTTTATCAGGCAGATTTTCAAAAACAATTTCTTGAACTTTTGCGCGTCCTTGACATTGACCGCGAGCACGTTGCCGCGCATACGATATGGCAAAATCGCGCGATTGAGTGGGAAAATTCGCAGAGAAGCCATGATTATTTGCTCAATGCGAGTGCGTTGGAAAAGGCGGAAGCATGGTTAAAAAATTGTTACAAAGGCAACATTCCGCAGCTCAAAGCCGGCGAAGAGCCGCCGAAAACGGACAAAAATCCTCCGCCTACTTCCTTGCAAATCAGCTATTTATGTGCAGGTCGCGAAGCAATCGCCTTGGCGGAAGCAAAACAAATTGAGATTGCCAAAACGCTCAAAAGACGATTAACTTATGCCAAAATTGCCTTAGGCGTTGCTGCCGTTTTGCTTTTTGTCGCCGTCGCGGGTTTTTTGGTCGGTTATCAACAAACTTTGGTTGCGAAAGAAAATGAAAAAATCGCCTCTGCCAAAAGTATTGAAGCTCAAAAAAGTGCCTTAGAAGCCCAAAAGAGTGCGGTTGAGGCGAAAAAAAGTGCGGAGGAAGCTCAAAAAGAACGACAAAAAACCGAAAAAGCTTTAGATGAAGTAAAATCTGCCGAAAAAGGTTTGCAAGCCGCGCTCATTGTTGCTAAAACGGCGAAAGATACTGCTTTGGTGCGACAAAAAGAGGCTGAAATTGCTCAAAATAAGGCTGTTCAACAAAAATTGCTCGCGGAATTGGCTACGCAGGAAGCCAAAATTGCCGAAGGTAAAACGGAGGAAGCTAATCAAAAAGCTCTGAGAAATTTATATTGGTTCAATGCCAAAGAATTTGCGTTTAAATCGCTTGAAACGGAAGCTTACGACGGTGAAAACCGCAAAATTAAGGCTTTACTTGCCCTCAATTCGCACGCACTTGTGCGCGGCGCGTATACGAAGGAGGAAAAATTGGAGTATCCGATTGAAACGCTTGATGCGCTGCAAAATGCCTTTTTGAATTATGAACAGGGTGTTAAAACTGCTGATAATCAACTCATTAAAGGTGAAATTAGGGCAATGTTAATTCCGCCCGATGCCGATAAAATTATTTTTGCAAAAGAAAAAGGCAAACTTTCTGTCGGAAAAATTATGCACACATTCGGCGTTTTTCCGCAAATTTCAACCGAAAAATTGATTGACGTACCGCAATATGTGCGCAGTTTGACAATTTCGCAAGACGGCAAAAGTTTTGCAGGTTCGTCCAATACGGGCGAAATTTGGTTGTTTGAAAATGAAAATTTGACAATTTTAAATAAAAAATTACATCAAAATCACCAAACACCTGCTCATTCGGTTTTATTTTTATCGGAAAAAAATTTGCTTTCCGCAAGTTTAACCGAGATAATTTTTTGGGATATGGCAACGGAAAAAGCGCGAGTAATTCCCATTCCTGCCGAGTTCGGAAATTTAAGGAAAATGGCAGATAATGAGCAAAATATTTATTTGTTATGCGAAAAAGGAAGTGTTTTGACATGTTCAAAAGAAAAAATCATTTCCGCTCCGAGTTTTGAGAAGTATTTTTCTGCCACAAAATTTTCGTTTTTTTCCCTTGCAATTGGGCAAAATCAAGGGCTTTTTATCGGCACGGGACAGGGAGAATTGATTTTTGTACCTTTCAAATTGCCTGAAAATTACTACATTTTACCGAGCAAACACACGGGAAACATTACATCGGTACAAATATCCCCCGATAAAAATTGGATTGCCTCCGGCGGTTTGGACAAAAGAGTCTCGGTTTGGGATTTGCGA
>JBPOJO010000299.1:0-5710 GCA_052033485.1 Bacteroidota bacterium
AGGCGGTAAAGTTATACCGAAAAGCATACAAAAAATATGCAAAAACGTTTAAAAAAGATGACTTAAATGCCCTTCATTGCGCTTTGTTAGAAAAGGATTATGAAAGTGCTGTTTATTTTCAAAAAAGATTACTGCAAAAAAATTGGGACACCACCAAATTATTTACTGACATTACGCAGTGCGAAAATTTGTTTTTGCGAAAAAAAGAACAGTTTGTAACTTTGTGCGAAAAAAACAGCTATACAGAATGAAATCACCAGACTTAATGGACTTGTATTCAGATTACTTGTTGAGCAGCCCTTCTGCGGTATCAGCCCTAACGATGGTCAAGATGTTAAATGATAGCTATAGCCATGATTCGGTAACACGAATGTTAGCGCAACCGGAATTGTCGCAACAGCAATATTGGAAACAAGTCAAAAAAGTGATACGCCGTTTAGAAAGCGATTGTGGGGTTATCAGTGTAGATGACAGCATACAGCACAAGCCCCATAGTACTGAAAATGAATTGATTAGCTGGCACTATGACCACACTTCTGGAACAAGTGTAAAAGGGATAAATTTAGTTACGTTTGTCTACACTAATGAAGTTACGGCTGAAATGCAGTTAAAAATACCCTTAGCTTGGGAGTTGGTTCGTAAGGACGTTTGTGTAGAAAAGGAGGAGAAAAAAGACGGCAAGTTTATTACCCGTAAAGTCAGGCAAGCAAGTGTGAGTAAAGTAACGTTAGTGAAAGAACGGCTCAGTATTTTGGTGCAGCAAAATCAGGTCAAATGTATGTACATTACTTTTGACACTTGGTATAGTAGTGCAGATTTGATGAAACACATTGTTGTCAATTTGAAAAAACATTTTGTTTGTGCGCTGAAAGACAATCGTTTGATAAGTTTCGACCTTGGGGAAGGAAGCGAAAAATCAAAATCTTGGATTGCAGTATCAGAAGCAAATATTGAGCCTGGTAAAGCCTATCAAGTACGGGTGAAAGATTTTCCTTACACACTTCACTTGGTAAAAAAGGTTTATCACAACCTTGACGGCTCTACGGGGGTACAATATTTGCTCAGTAGTGATACCACTCAGGATGAAAAAGACATTGACCAAACTTATCGAAAAAGATGGTCAAGTGAAGATTTGCATCGTTCTTTGAAGCAAAACACGGCTTTGGAGAAGATGCCCGCTAAAATGCCTTGCTCCCAAGCTAATCATATTTTTGCCTCCATGTTGGCACAAGTCAAATTAGAAGCACTGAAAATCGCTACAAAGAAAAACCACTATGCACTCAAAAAACAAATTTTGATTGAATCCCTAAAAGCCGCTTGGAAGTCTTTGCAAGAACTCAAAGAGTGGGCGATACAAAAAAATATTACTTTTCCTAATTTTTTAACTGCGTAATGTCAGTTCTTAATTTCCAATTTTTAATTACTTTGCGTTATCCATGGCAACCGGGATTGCGACAAATTATCAATTGTCAATTGTTAATTGTTAATTGTTGCAGAAATGCGTTATACATGGCAATCGGGATTGGAAAAAAAGGGGGTGAGGAGCGAGGGATGAGGGACGAATAAAACGCCCTTGCTTGTGTCCTCACAAGTGACTTTTTCTGACTAATAGTTCGAAGTCGTTTGTGAGGACACAAACAAGGGCAAGATTTTATCGTCAGAGTGACGGCAAGATTTTATCGTCAGAGTGACGCTTGAGCGCGAGGATTTTTTTATTCGCCTGATGTCCGAGTTGGGTTTTGAACTTGTCGCGCCCGAATTGCCGAAACAGCAAGTTTTTGTAACAACGGCAAATGATGAAAATCAAAAAGTACAAACACCGGGCGAAGCCTTCGCGGAGGCTGAAAAGGACATACAAAACGGACTTTATCCGTTTCCGATGAAGTAAAAATGTTCGTGATACGATAGGTTTTGTCGCTTGTGAAGACACAAGGACGGCGAAAAAAAAGCTGTTTAATGAAAAATTAAACAGCTTTTTTTTTGTAAAAATTTCAAACAAAATTCGGCGGTGCAACAGCCTAAATTCTGTTGTACAATTCAATTTACATTTTTGGGTTTAATAAGATTCTGCCTCAGTCGGAAAATCATTTGATTTGACATCCTCTATATAATGCTGAACGGCATGAATAACGTCCGAATAGAGGTCGGCATATCGGCGCAAAAAACGCGGGTGAAAATCTTTGTTAATGCCGAGCATATCATGCGTTACAAGCACTTGCCCGTCCACATACGGACCTGCCCCGATGCCTATTATCGGAATTTCGACACTTTCGGCAACTTTTTTGGCAAGTTCGCTCGGAATTTTTTCCAAAACAATGGCAAAACAGCCGCTCGCCTCTAAAATTTTGGCATCTTCGATTAATTTATTAGCCTCTTCGTCCTCACGTGCGCGCACGTTGTACGTTCCGAACTTGTAAATAGACTGCGGCATTAAACCCAAATGCCCCATCACGGGCACACCTGCGGTCAAAATGCGCTCAATAGACTCGCGAATTTCTCGTCCGCCTTCCATTTTTACGGCATGCGCGCCCGATTCTTTCATAATTCGAATAGCGGAATTGAGGGCTTCGCGCGAATTTCCTTGATAATTGCCGAAAGGAATATCAACTACCACAAGTGCGCGTTTTACGCCTCGCACTACGCCGGAAGCATGATAAATCATTTGGTCTAAGGTTATCGGACGGGTCGTTTCGTGCCCTGCCATCACATTTGACGCGGAATCTCCGACAAGCAACACATCAACGCCGGCAGCATCAAGGATTTTTGCCATCGAAAAATCGTAAGCGGTCAGCATGGAAATTTTTTCATTCCGACGCTTCATTTCGTTGAGTTGATGCGTTGTAACTCTTTTTATATTGGTGAACTGCGAACTTGACATATTTATTTTTGTTTAAAATGGTTACTTAAATCTAAGAATTCGAACAAAATTAGTTGTGATTTGCTCGCCGTTGTTTGTGGCCTCACAAGTAACTTTTTCAGTTGCACTGCAAGTCGTTTGTGGAGACACAAACTACGGCGGTCAAATTTATTTTCACAATTAAATTTGAAAAAACACTTAAACGATTTAGCAGAAACATTAGCCTAAGGCTGATTTAGCTTTTTTCTCCTGCATACACTTTTGATGTCGGAGAAAGCAATTTGCATTTTTAAGGAATTTATGCAGTGCAAGATGAATAAAGAATTTTTAAAAAACAAGCTAAAAAGAAGTAAAATTAAAAAAATATACGGCTTGGCGGCACTGCAAAATTTATTTTTAGCTTTTGTTGCTTTTTTGCGGCAAATAAACGGTCTGAAAAGGGGTTTTATCGAATATGAGCATCTGTTTTGACTGCCGGCACAAAGATTGCAATTTTTTTCTTACGCCTGCATATTTCCGCGCTAATGCTCGCAGCCGGTGAATTTCGCAGTCATTTTAACCCAAAATTGTATGAAAACTTACCCGACAGTCGAACAATTATACACAACTTATTCCGAAAAAACGGGGAAATTTATCGAAAAAGACTTTTTCGAATCGGTTTTGTTGTTTTTCCCTGCTATCAGCATTGTTGCTTGTGATGATGTGATTGATGAGGAGGAATGGCTTAATTTGGACAATTTAACCGAATTTATGTCGCGCTCTCACCGCGACCGTTTCAAAAACGACCCTGACCAATGCCCCTTAAAAGACGTTTTTACGGAACACATAAATTTTTTGGCACATAACATTAAATTTTGGGAGCCTGTTTTTCTCAACGCATTAAAAGTATATCTGCAAAATGAAGAACAATTCAAAGAATTGGTCTATGAAGTCATTGAAACTTTTGCCGAACTTTCGGACGGCATTTCGGAAACGGAGGAGAAAAAAATCGAAACTTTAAGCTCTTACTTGGAGCTGAGATAAGTTTTTTATGATTATCAAACCTAAAAGAGCGCGCAGACCTTATAAGTTTTGACGGCAGAAAAAACTACCAAATTGCCAAAACAAGCAATTCCACGCGCCGATTCGTGAGATGCTCCTCGTTAGAACACTTTACGCCGTCCGTGCATTGATTCAACGGGCGCGTTTCCCCATAGCCTTTCGGCACAATTCGGTGCGCTAAAATCCCTTTTTCGATGAGATATTTTTTTAAATTATCGGCTCGTCGTTGTGAAATATCCGTGTTGTATTCCGCATCGCCGCGTGAATCTGTATGTACGGAAAGTTCGACAGCAATATTTAAGTTTTCGCTCAAAAAGTTAAAAATTTCTTCTGCTTCGCGCCGATTGCTTTCTGTTATGCTGTCCTCATTCGGAGCGTAATTCACTTGAAATGAAATCAACGTTCCGACCGTAACGGGTTTAAGAAAAAAGCGAAAATCCGTGATTCCGGGCAAAGTTGCTATCGTGAGGTATTCTTTGGCTTCCGAAGTGAAGTATTTTTTGTGCGAAACAGTTACAATAAACAAATGCCCGTCGGAAACTTCAGCTCTGATTTTGCCGAAATTATCCGTTTTTTCTGTTTTTTCGATGCTGCCGTCCGTTTTTTTTATGAGCACTTCTGCATCTTTTACATGTTTTTTGTTCATCACATCAAAAACTTCACACACAAGCACGTGCGGAATTTTTTTTGCATCACTTTGTGCATAAGTGAAGTGAAAGCAAAATAAATTTAAAATAAACATTATTTTAAAGATTGTCGGAAGAAACTCCATATTTTTCATCATTTTCAATATTTTTCAGCGGTTCAAAATGAATAACAATATCATACACATTTTCCAAATTTTGATGAATCGCCTGCTCAACTTGCGTTCCGAGTGCGTGCGCGTCGCGAATACAAACATCAGGCTCAATCTCAATATCCAATGTGATGAGTAATAAATTTCCCAAGCGACTGATGCGGATTCGATGCGGATTTGAAACGCCCTCAACGGACTCGGCGGCATCAATAATTGATTTGTAAATGCCCATATCGCTCACATTATCCAAAACCATCATGCTTGCTTCCAAAAAAATTTTTACGGAAACCCAAATAATCCAAAAGCTGACCGCCACTGCCAAAACAGCATCGGCAAGCGTAAAATCAAAAGCAAAAGCAATGCCCAATCCGCACAAAACAGCAAGCGAAATCAGCATATCATTTTGCATATTTTCCGCATTTGCTTTCAACAAATTGCTTTGATATTTTTCCGCGCAGTGCTTTTGCATAATTGCTGTTGAAAATTTGACCACTACGGACAAAATCGGAACAACAAAGAGCCAAAACGAAAAAATAATATCCGTTTCTCCGCGATAAATTTTGCCCACGGAGGTTATCAGTAATTGATAGCCGCCCAAAAAAATAAGAAATGAGAGCAATTTTGTAGCAATCGTTTCCAAGCGCATAAATCCGAAGGAATAACGCGCCGTCGGCGGTTTTGCTATCATGTACGCCGTAAAAAGTGTTAAAATAAATGACACAACGTCTGTTGAGGAGTCAATACCGTCGGCAATTAATGCCATACTGCCCGATATTTTGCCGATAAAAATTTTGACAAACGCCAAAAAAACATTTGCGGCAATGCCGACCCAAGCGGCGCGTGCGATTGCTTTTGCTCTCTCGTCCATCGGAAAATTAAAATATTTGTAACTGTACAACGGACTTCAGTCCGTTACCCAAGTGAATTTTTGCCGTTGTTTGTGTCTTTGCCGTTGTTTGTGTCTTCACAAACGACTTCATGCGCCGTTGTTTGTGTCTTCACAAACGACTTCATTC